>URPU01000022.1 GCA_900549865.1 uncultured Eubacteriales bacterium | reverse complement strand
GGTTGACACACGCCCCTCAAACGTGCCTGTCTACCTGTTCCAGCACTCTCGCATAACGCCGAGGCTCCAACTCCATTTAAAGCTGCCTGCCTCACTTGGCGCGCCACATTTAAGGCATAAGTGATTATAGCAGATAATCGGGATTTGTCAAGAACGAATTTTATATTTTTCGGGATTTTTTTTACAAAGCGTCGAGATGAAGAAAACAAGGCATATGCCGAGCGCCGCGCACAGCGCCGCAGACCCGCGGTTCATCAGCAGCAGATAGCGCATTTTCAGGTACGCGTGATAGCCCAGCAGCGACGCAAACTGCACAAGCAGCGCCGCCGCGGTGCTCCACGGCGCGGCGAAGGCCAGCACCAGGGAAAGAATGTCCGCGCAGAAAAAGTACCTGTCATGCATGTGCGGCAGAAGGAACGGGATGCCTATCGCCAGCAGCACCGCCGCGCCGAGCACCGCATCGTCGCTGAGCTGTCCGCGCTTCACAAAGCACACAAGCAGCACCGCCGCCATGTACACGAACGCCCCCGCGATGCCGCAGCGCGAGGCAAGCGCGTTGTACTGCTCCGGCAGGGTGTACTGGAAGAAGGCGTATACGGAGGGGGAGTTATAGTTCAGCCCGCTGCCGATGCTTCCGGTCTGGCCGAAATAAAGCGTGACGGTCTCGATAAACGGGCGGCCGAGCAGCACCGCAGGAAGCACGAGCACGATGTACGCGGCGGGGAAGATGATAAAGTGCTTCCAGTTGAATTTGCCGTACATCCACAGCACCGCGTAAACCGGGAGTATAAACACGGCCTGAAGCTTGAAGCCGAAGGAGAGCGCCGCGCATACCATCGAAAGCTCAGGCCGGCCGGAGAGCGCGAGGTATATCCCCAGCACGGCAAAGGCGGCATAGCTGCTGTCGCACTGTGCCCAGAGCGCGCCGTTGAGAAAGACCGTGGGCAAAAAGAGCACGGCGAAAAACACCGCGACGCGCCGCGGCGCGCTGTCCGTGAAGCGGCCGAGCAGCAGCGCGCAGCCCCATGCCAGCAGCACGTCGAAAAATATGCTGAGAAGCTTGATGAGATAGAGGTCGTCTATGCCGCTGTAGGAAAACAGCGCCAGAAAATAGAGATAGGGGATGTTGTAATTGCCGATCTGACGGCTGAGCGCGGCAAAGCCGCCGTTATCGCGGAAGTACTGCACCCACTGGGAGAGAAAGTCCTTATAATCCAGCGTCTCATAGTCCAGCACGGCCCAGCGCGCGGCAAAGGCAAGCGCCGTCAGCAGCACGGCGGCGAAAACATACCGCCGGTCCTTCAAAAGCCCGGCCTTATACAAAAGCCAGAGCGCAAAAAGCGCCTCCGCCGTCAGAATCAGAATGACCCGTATATCCATTTAAGCCTCCTCAGGTGAGACGTGCGCCGTCAACGGACGGATAACAAAAAAGGCCGGAGCAAAAACTCCTGCCTGCCGCACAAAATTCAAAAAATAATCCTTGACTTTGCTGTATAACTGATGGTAAAATAGAGCGCTATGTGTGCAGAGGAGGGGATATCTCCCCACTTTCTACTGTTCACAGTATAGCATCCCAAACCGGTAAAATCAACTCCGGACGTTTCAAATCTGACAACACGCCCGGGCGTTTGCAAATCGTGATAAGGAGAGTGCGCCAATGCCAAAGGATGTTCTCTACGGCAAGACTTTGAGAAAGAGCTTTGCCCGTACCCAGGAAATCGTGGATATGCCCAACCTGCTGGAGATCCAGAAAAGCTCATACCAGTGGTTCCTGTCCACCGGACTGCGCGAGGTATTCAAAGACGTCGATTCTGTGACCGACTATTCCGGCAACCTTGAGCTGAGCTTCATCGACTATTCGATGAATGAAAAGCCCAAGTACACCGAGGAAGAGTGCAAGGCGCGCGACGCCACGTATGCCGCACCGCTGAAGGTGCGCGTGCGCCTGCGCAACAAGGAGACCGAGGAGATAAAGGAGCAGGAGATATTCATGGGCGACTTTCCGCTCATGACCGCCGGCGGCACCTTTATAATCAACGGCGCTGAGCGCGTTATCGTCTCCCAGCTAGTCCGTTCCCCTGGCGTGTACTTCGACAAGACGACGGACAAGTCCATGATGAGCGTCTACGCCGCCACCGTCATCCCGTACCACGGCGCATGGCTGGAGTATGAGACCGACGCGGCAGACGTTTTCAACGTGCGCATCGACAAAAACCGCAAGCTTCCCATCACGTGGTTCCTCAAGGCGATGGGCAAGTACAACGCGGACAACCCCGCAACGTGGCTCAGCTGCGTTTCCGACATGTCCTCCGGTGCCGTGACGAATGAGCGCCTCAAGGAGATCTTCGGCGACGATGAGCGTATGACGGCCACTCTCGACAAGGACACCTGCACCACGCGCGACGAGTGCCTTATAGAGATATACCGCAAGCTCCGTCCGGGCGACCCCCCCACGGTGGAGTCGGCCGAGGCGCTGCTGGACGGTCTGTTCTATGACCGCCGCCGCTATGAGATAAGCAACGTTGGCCGCTATAAGTTCAACAAGAAGCTCTCCCTCTTCCCGCGCATCGCGGGCTTCACGCTTGCCATGCCCGTGGCGGACCCGCTGACCGGTGAGATCATTGCCGAGGCCGGTGAGGTCGTCACCCGCGCCAAGGCGCGCGAGATAGCGGACGCCGGTGTTATCGACGTCATGCTCGACCTCGAAGGGAAAAAGGTGCGCGTGTTCTCCAACGGCATGGTCGATATCAGCCGCTATGTTGACTTCGACCCCGCGGAGCTCGGCATCAAGGAGCGCGTGCGCGGCGTCGTTCTCCGCCAGCTGTGCGAGCAGTACCAGGGCGACGCGCTCAAGACCGCCGTGCGCGAGAATATCGACGTGCTCATCCCCAAGCATATCGTGGCCGACGATATCTTCGCCTCCGTCAACTACCTCAACTGCCTTGCCTGCGGCATCGGCGAGGCCGACGATATAGACCATCTGGGCAACCGCCGCGTCCGCTGCGTCGGCGAACTGCTGCAAAACCAGTTCCGCATAGGCTTCTCGCGCATGGAGCGCGTCATCCGTGAGCGCATGACGCTTCAGGATCTCGACATCGTCACCCCGCAGAGCCTTATAAATATCCGTCCTGTCACGGCGGCGATAAAGGAGTTCTTCGGTTCCTCCCCGCTGTCGCAGTTCATGGACCAGACCAACCCCCTTTCCGAGCTTACTCATAAGCGCCGTATGTCGGCCCTCGGCCCCGGCGGCCTCTCCAGAGAGCGCGCCAGCTTCGACGTGCGTGACGTTCACTACAGCCATTACGGCCGCCTGTGCCCGATAGAGACGCCTGAAGGCCCGAACATCGGCCTTATCTCCTACCTCGCGTCATATGCGCGCGCCAACGAATACGGCTTCCTCGTCGCCCCGTACCGCAAGGTCGAGAAGGGCACCTGCCGCGTGACGGATCAGGTCGATTACATGACGGCCGATCAGGAGGATCAGTTCACCGTCGCACAGGCGAGTGAGCCTGTCGATGAAAACGGCGTGTTCATAAACGAGCGCATCACCTGCCGCCACCGCAACGATACCGTTGAGGTCAACCGCGAGGATGTCGATTACGTCGATATAAGCCCGAAGATGATGGTCTCCATCGCAACGGCGATGATTCCCTTCCTTGAAAACGACGACGCGAACCGCGCGCTGATGGGCGCGAACATGCAGCGTCAGGCCGTTCCCCTTATGACGACGCAGGCGCCTATCGTCGCCACCGGCATCGAGCACAAGTGCGCTGTTGACTCCGGCGTGTGCGTGCTGGCAGAGGGCGACGGCGTTGTCAGCCGCGTTGACGCAAACTATGTCACCGTCCGCTACGACGCGGGCGAGGTCAAGGACTATAAGCTCATCAAGTTCTCCCGCTCCAACCAGGGCACCTGCTTCAACCAGCGCCCCATCGTCAATGTCGGCGACCGCGTTGTGAAGGGCGACGTTCTGGCGGACGGCCCCAGCACCAGCCATGGCGAGATATCCCTCGGCAAGAACATCCTCGTCGGCTACATGAACTGGGAAGGCTACAACTACGAGGACGCCGTCCTGCTCAACGAGCGCCTTGTCATGGAGGACGTTTTCACCTCCATCCATATAGAAGAGTATGAGTGCGACTCCCGCGACACCAAGCTCGGACCCGAGGAGATCACCCGCGACATCCCCGGCGTCGGCGACGACGCGCTCAAGTACCTCGACGAGCGCGGCATCATCATGGTCGGCGCGGAGGTCACTGCCGGTGACATCCTTGTCGGCAAGGTCACGCCCAAGGGCGAGACCGACCTCACCGCGGAGGAGCGTCTGCTGCGCGCCATATTCGGCGAGAAGGCCAGAGAGGTGCGCGACACCTCACTTAAGGTTCCCCACGGCGAAAGCGGCATAATCGTGGACGTTAAGGTGTTCACCCGCGAGAACGGCGACGAGATGAATCCCGGCGTCAATCAGGTCGTCAGGGTCTATATCGCGCAGAAGCGCAAGATCTCCGTCGGCGACAAGATGGCCGGCCGCCACGGCAACAAGGGCGTTGTCTCCCGCATACTCCCGCGTGAGGATATGCCTTACCTGCCCGACGGCACGCCGCTTGACATCGTGCTGAACCCGCTGGGCGTTCCTTCACGTATGAACATCGGACAGATACTTGAGGTCCACCTCGGCTACGCGGCGCAGGCGCTCGGCTGGAAGGTCGCAACGCCCATCTTCAACGGCGCGAACGAGACGACCATCCGCGAAACTCTGCGTCAGGCCGGTCTGCGCGAGGACGGCAAGAGCGTCATGTACGACGGCCGCACCGGCGAGAAGTTCGATAACGACGTCACGGTCGGCTGGGTCTACTTCCTCAAGCTGCACCACCTCGTCGATGATAAGATACACGCGCGCTCCACCGGCCCCTACAGCCTTGTTACGCAGCAGCCTCTGGGCGGCAAGGCGCAGTTCGGCGGCCAGCGCTTCGGCGAAATGGAAGTCTGGGCGCTGGAGGCCTACGGCGCGGCCTATACCCTGCAGGAGATACTCACCGTCAAGTCCGACGACGTGACGGGCCGTGTAAAGACCTATGAGGCCATCGTCAAGGGCAACAACATCCCGCAGCCCGGCGTGCCGGAGTCGTTCAAGGTGCTGATAAAGGAGCTCCAGTCTCTGTGCCTCGACGTGCGCATACTCGACAAGGACGGCAGCGAGATAGAGCTTAAGGACGATGACGACGATGATTTCATCCCCGACATGAAGGATGAGATCTACCAGTCCGATGACGACGAGATAGAATCCGAGGGCTTCTCCATTGAGGACGTGCCCGAGGATGAGCTTGGCGCGGATCTGGATTTCGGAACAGACAACAATGATTCGGATTTTGACAGCGAGGAGGATATGTGATGAGCTATACACCGTTTGACGCTATTCAGATAGGTATCGCTTCCCCCGAGAAGATCCTCGAATGGTCCTACGGCGAAGTGAAAAAGCCGGAGACCATCAACTACCGCACCCTCAAGCCGGAGCGCGACGGCCTCTTCTGCGAGCGCATTTTCGGGCCGACGAAGGACTGGGAATGCCACTGCGGAAAGTACAAGAAGATCCGCTACAAGGGCAAGATCTGCGACCGCTGCGGCGTTGAAGTCACCAAGAGCAAGGTCAGGCGTGAGCGCATGGGCCATATAGAGCTTGCCGCCCCCGTCAGCCACATCTGGTACTTCAAGGGCATACCCAGCCGCATGGGCCTCATGCTCGACCTCACTCCGCGTATGCTGGAGAAGGTGCTGTACTTTGCAAATTATATAGTTATCGACCCCGGCTTCACCCCGCTGGAGCGCTGCCAGATACTCACCGAGCGCGAGTACCGCGACATGCGCGAGAAGTACGAGGACGACTTCAAGGCCGGCATAGGTGCCGAGGCCATAAAGGAGCTTCTGCAGCAGATAGACTGCACTGAGCTTGCCGCCCAGCTCCGTGAGGAGCTCAAGAACGCCTCCGGCCAGAAGAAGGCCAAGCTCGTCAAGCGCCTTGAGGTGGTCGAGGCCTTCCGCCAGAGCGGCAACCGCCCCGAGTGGATGGTCATAGACATCCTCCCGGTCATCCCGCCTGAGATCCGCCCCATGGTTCAGCTCGACGGCGGCCGCTTCGCCACGTCTGACCTGAACGACCTTTACCGCCGCGTCATAAACCGCAACAACCGCCTCAAGCGCCTGCAGCAGCTCAACGCGCCCGACATCATCGTGCGCAATGAAAAGCGTATGCTTCAGGAGGCCGTGGACGCGCTCATCGACAACGGCCGCCGCGGCAGGGCCGTCACCGGCGCGAACTCCCGCGCACTCAAATCCCTTTCCGACATGCTCAAGGGCAAGCAGGGTCGCTTCCGCCAGAACCTTCTGGGCAAGCGCGTTGACTATTCCGGCCGTTCCGTTATAGTCGTTGGCCCTGACCTCAAGATATACCAGTGCGGCGTTCCCAAGGAAATGGCGATAGAGCTGTTCCGCCCGTTCGTGATGAAGAAGCTCGTCGAGGATGGCGTGGCGAACAATATCAAGTCCGCCAAGAAGATGGTCGATAAGCAGCGCACAGAGGTCTGGGACGCGCTGGAGGACGTCATCAAGGAGCATCCCGTGCTGCTCAACCGTGCGCCCACGCTGCACCGTCTCGGCATCCAGGCGTTTGAGCCTGTTCTGGTCGAGGGGCGTGCGCTGCGTCTGCACCCGCTGGTCTGCACCGCTTACAACGCCGACTTCGACGGCGACCAGATGGCTATCCACGTGCCGCTCTCGTCCGAGGCGCAGGCAGAGGCGCGCATACTCATGCTCTCCGCCAACAACCTCCTCCGCCCGCAGGACGGCCACCCCGTCACGGTTCCGACGCAGGACATGATCCTCGGCTCCTACTACCTGACCATGGTCCGCATCGGCTCCGCCGAGAAGGGCGCGGAAAAGCTCGTCATAGACGATCCCGGCGACAGCGAGTTTGAAGCGGGCTCCATCGCCAACGGCGACGATATCTATAAAACGAATCTTGAGCTCAAGCGCGACGGGAAGAAGCTTATCACCTATAAGCCCACTCTCATGTACCGCGACCCGGCCGAGGCCATCATGGCCTATAACGAGGGCTGCGTCGGCCTGCATGCGCCCATCCGCCTGAGAGTCACCAAGACGGTGGACGGCGTCGAGGTCAAAAAGACCATCGTCACCACTGTCGGCCGCATAATCTTCAATGAGCCTATCCCGCAGGATCTCGGCTACGTTGACCGCAGCGACCCGGAGCACGCCTTCGACCATGAGATAGGTTTCCAGGTCGGCAAGAAGCAGCTCGGCGATATCATTGACCGCTGCATCCAGAAGTACGGCTTCACCATTTCCGCCGAGGTGCTCGACAGCATCAAGGCGCTGGGCTATAAGTACTCCACCAAGGGCGCTATCACCATATCCGTCGCGGATATGACCGTGCCGAGTGCCAAGGGCGAGCTCATCAAGGAGACCGAGAACGAGGTCGTCAAGATAGAGCGCCAGTACAAGCGCGGCTTCATCACCGACGATGAGCGCTACCGCCTCGTCGTTTCCGAGTGGGAAAAGACCACCAAGGACGTCACCGACGCGCTCACCAACGTGCTCGACGAGTACAACCCCATCTACATGATGGCAAACTCCGGCGCCCGCGGCTCCATGAACCAGATCCGTCAGCTTGCCGGTATGCGCGGCCTTATGGCCAACACCGCCGGTAAGACGATAGAGATCCCCATCAAGTCCAACTTCCGCGAAGGCCTCTCCGTTTTGGAGTACTTCATCTCCACCAGAGGCGCACGAAAGGGCATGGCCGATACCGCTCTGCGTACCGCGGACTCCGGTTACCTGACCCGCCGTATGGTCGATGTCTGTCAGGACGTCATCATCCGCGAGGCTGACTGCGGCACCACTGAGGGAGTCTGGGCCTCCGCCGTGTACGACAGGGGCCAGATGGTCGAGACCTTCGGCACGGCCATCCACGGCCGCTTCCCCGCGCAGCCCATCACCGATCCCAAGACCGGCGAGGTGCTGTTTGACACGGATCACATGCTCATGCCTGAGGATGCGGATGTGCTTGAGGCGCACGACATCCATAAGGTGTTCATCCGTTCCGTGCTCACGTGCGAGGCGCGCATCGGCGTCTGCGCGAAGTGCTACGGCATCAACCTTGCCATCGGCAAGCCCGTCAATGCCGGCGAGGCCGTCGGCGTCATCGCCGCGCAGTCTATCGGCGAGCCGGGCACCCAGCTCACCATGCGTACCTTCCACACCGGCGGCGTCGCGGGCGACGATATCACCCAGGGTCTGCCCCGTGTCGAAGAGCTGTTTGAGGCGCGCAAGCCCAAGAAGATGGCCACCCTTTCCGAGATATCCGGCACTGTCAGCATAGAAGAGGCCAAGAAGGGCGTGATGTACTCCATCACCGTCACCAACGAGGCCGAGGGCGAGACGGTCGTCTACACCGTGCCGCACTCCGCCGGTATCCTTGTCCACAACGGCGACCATGTTGACCGCGGACAGGAGCTGACCTCCGGCGCGCTCAACCCGCATGACGTTCTGCGTATCCGCGGCACGGACGATGATGAGTTCGGCCGGCAGGGCGTGCGCAGTTACATCACCAGCGAGGTCCAGAAGGTCTACCGTCAGCAGGGCGTTGACATCAACGATAAGCATATTGAGGTCATTGTCCGCCAGATGATGCGCAAGGTCAGGGTCGAGGAGGCTGGCAGCACGGATCTGCTCTCCGGCTCCACCGTTGACATCAGCGTGCTCAAGGACGCCAACAAGGCCATTCAGGACCGTATCGACGCGGGCGAAGAGGGACTCAGCCTCGCCACCTATACCCAACTTCTCATGGGCATCACCAAGGCGTCTCTCGCCACGGACAGCTGGCTGTCTGCCGCGTCCTTCCAGGAGACCACCAAGGTGCTCACGGATGCCGCGATAAAGGGCAAGGAGGATCACCTCGTCGGTCTGAAGGAGAATGTCATCATAGGCAAGCTCATCCCCGCCGGCACCGGTCTCGACATCTACCGCGAGTTTGAAGAGGAGACGGATGAATCCGTGGCCTCCGCTCCGGAGGAGTACGTCGATCTGACCGCACTTGTCAATAAGTCCAACGCACTCTAAGCAATTATAAGCACGCCGCTTAATGCGCTTGACACGCCATGCCCCCATTCCGGGGGCGGCGTACGCGGTGCAGCTCGCGGCGCGCTGTTCTTTTAAACTATAGCAATAGTACCCTAACTATAATAATAGTAAGGAGCGCCCATGCAGAAAGCCGCACGAAACAAGACCCTTGCCACGCCCCCGGAGGAGGGGGCGGAATACCTCGCGCGCTGCCTCACGCCGGGCGCGCTTGAGCCCGGCGCGCCGGTGCGCGACGTCACGATAAACGGGGATATGCTTGCCGTGTGCCCGCGGCTTCCGCGCGCCTGCGCCGGTCTCGTGATCGCGGACCCGCCGTATAACCTCCGCAAAAGCTATAACGGCAGTGTGTTTTCGCGCAAAAGCGCCGAAGAGTATGAGGAGTATACGCGCACATGGCTCGCCGCCGTCAGGCCGCTTTTGAAGGAGGACGGCTCCATCTACGTCTGCTGCGACTGGGAGTCCAGCCTCATAATAGGCCGCGTCATGCAGGAGCTTTTCACCGTCCGCAGCCGTATCACCTGGCAGCGCGAAAAGGGGCGCGGCGCGAAGAAGAACTGGAAGAACGGCATGGAGGATATCTGGTTTGCGACGGTGGGCGCGGACTATACCTTCAATCTGGACGCGGTGCGCCTGCGCCGCCGCGTCGTCGCGCCGTACCGCGTTGACGGCCGCCCGAAGGACTGGGTGGAGGACGCCCGCGGCGGCTACCGCGACACCTGCCCATCGAACTTCTGGGATGATATAACTGTTCCGTTCTGGTCCATGCCGGAGAACACCGCCCACCCCACGCAGAAGCCGGAAAAGCTGCTTGCAAAGCTCATCCTCGCAAGCTCGAACGCGGGGGATACGGTGCTCGATCCCTTCCTCGGCTCCGGCTCGACAAGCGTCACGGCGAAGAAGCTCGGCCGCCATTATATAGGCATAGAGCTTGAGCCGCAGTACTGCCAGTGGGCGGAGCAGCGCCTTGAACGGGCGGAGAATGACAAACGGATACAGGGCTATGAAAACGGCGTGTTCACGGCGCGCAATTATTAATAAATGTCTTAATAAATAGGGTTAGTATAGCGGCGATGCAGGCATAGACTGCACCGCCGCTTTCCGCGCCTTTTTTGCCCGCCCGTTATGTCAATCATTGTTGAAGAAATATGCACGTATTTTGTAACTAATCGTCATAATTGACGCATTTCATTGACAAAAGTGCATAACTGCGGTACAATAACGGCATAAAAATGCGCTTTGTGCAAAGCAGGCCGCATCCCTGTTTTTCGGCGTTTTTCGCCGTGGGAGGAGCCTGACATGGGGGAGGAAATCTTATATGAAACGGAAGATGTTCAGCGCGCTGCTGTGCGTGTGCATGCTCGTCAGTCTGCTGCCCGCGGGCGCTGCGGCGTATGCGGATGATGGGCAGACCGCGGCGGGGGAGATGCTCGTGGAGGAGCTTCCGGGCGAGCCGCAGCAGGAACCGGCGCAAGAGCCGGAACCCACGCCCGCGCCGGAGGAACCGGTGCAGACGCCTGAGCCGACGCAGGCTCCGGAACCAACGCAGGCTCCGGAACCAACCCAGGCTCCGGAACCAACGCAGACACCGGAACCCACACAGACGCCGGAACCGGCGCAGGAGCCTGAGCCTTCCGCCCAGCCTGATGATAAGGTGACGCTCGCCGATATGAGCGACGCCGACCTTGAGTATTATAGCAGCCTTCTCATTGAGCTTGGCCTCATCACCGCGCCCTATACTGATAAGGCCGCGCTTGCGCAGTTCTTCGCGGATATGGGCATAACGGACTTTGAATCGGCGGACGCGTGGCTCAATGCGGAGCTTGAAAAGCTCAACGTGCGCGAAAACGCCGCGGCCTGCATCGGCGACGAGTACTTCGCCACCGTGGATGAGGCGATCGCCTCCGTTTCCAACAGCGCCGTCACAACGATCACGCTGCTCAGAGACGCGGAGGAGGAATCGGTCTTCGTGCCCATGGGCAGGAACATAATCCTTGACCTCAACGGCTTTGCCCTGTACATAACCGGCGCGACCGAGACGGCCCCCCTCTGCTTCACTGTCGAGGGCGCGGATGTGCTCGTCGAGGGTACGACGGATCAGTACGTCTATGAATATGCCGAGGTCTATGTTAAAAACGGCTCCATCTTCGCCTACGGCGGTGATGCCAACGGCGTCGCCATTCTCAATAACGGCAGCCTCCGGCTTGAGGACGTCGCCGTCACCGGCGGCATCGTCCATGACGTGCACGACGCGTCCTGCGCCCTCAGCATTGACGGCGGCAGTGTGGACGGCCTTATAACCACGGTCGAGGGCGGCACGGTCTCCGTCACCGGCGGCCTCTTCCGTCAGGACGTCACCGCGTATATCGATGCCGCGGTCTATCGCTGTGAGCTCTCCGGCGACGGCTGGTATTCCGTCGCGCCCCTTGTTGACGACGCGGCTGTCGCGGCTGTGGACAGAGTCGCCTATGATATAAACGGCGTCAGGCTCAATGTCGCCGTGACGGAGCGCCGCGCCGGAACCGTCAGCGGTGCGGATGGGCTTATCCCCGGCAGCGCCGTCGCGCTCAGCGGTCTTGAAAAGGCGCTTCGCGGCGACGCCGTCAGTACCCTGCTTGAGCAGTACCTCGCGCAGATGCCCGCCGTGCTATCTCTCGACGCGGAGGAGGAAGCCGCGGCAAAGCCCGCCGCGGAGGATGCGGATGTCAGCCTCTTTGTCCGGGCGGAGCTTCGTGAGCTTGGCGAGGGCAGGATAAGCTACGACGTCAAGCCCTACGCCTCCGTTACTGTCGGCGAAGACACCGCGGAGTTCGACATCTCCAACGACAAGCTCAAGGGCGCGCCCATGACGCTCAGCATCTACACCGGCTTCGAGCCGACTGAAATGCACCATATACATGACGGCAAAGGCGCCGCTGTCGATACCTATGTTCCCGAAGGACAGGCGACGGCCGAAACGCCCAATACCTTCACCTATGACCCCGCGACGGGCATGGCCACGCTCAGTATCAGCAGCTTCTCCGTCATTGACGGCGAGGGCAATGTGGCCAAGGTCGGCGACACGCAGTATCAGAAGCTTCAGGACGCCGTGAACGCGGCGATCGTCTCCGGCAAGGAGGTCGTGCTCATCGCTGCTGTGGCCGAGGTCAAAAATGTTGAGATCCCCGCCGAGGCGTCCGTGGTCATAAATACGAAGAATATCCTCACCCACAGCATGACTGGCACCGGCACGGATCCGATGTTCAAGATCGGCGGCGCGCTGCGCATCCTCGGCGACGGCACGGTCGATGCGCTCACGGGCAGCATCGCGGAGTTCACCTCCGCCTCCGGCAGCCTCACCCTCGGCGATGAGAGCAGCACCGGCATCATCAAGCCCACGTACAAGGCCGGCTCACTCATATCCGGCACCACCGCCGGCACCGTCACCATATATGAGGCAAACACCAGCTTCGACCCCGCCTCTCCCGTCAACTACGTGGCAGAGGGCTATAAGGCCGAGTACAAGAACCTTACCGGCCTGTGGGAGATAAGAGTGAAGTACGTCGCCCGCGTCGTTGCGACGGAGTACCGCACCTTTGCCGAGGCCTATGCCGCCGCCTCCACCGGAAGCACCGTGGCCGGGCAGACCATTATCCTTCTTGACGATATCGACGAGGGTGACATCACCATCGCGGATGACGTCTACATAGACGGTCAGCTTGCGCACAAGTACGGTATAAAGGGCAACGTCACCATAACGCCGGAGGCGCAGAACGTGTTCATCTGGAACACGAAGATAGACGGCACCCTCACCCACAGCGGAACGGGCGCGAACCTCACCTCCGTTGAGGTCATCAATACAGAGGTCACAGGCGCGGTCGATCTGGGCGACGGCCTCAACCTTGTCGTCATCGACTCCGTCACGGCTCCCTCCGTCGCTGTCGGCAGCGACGCCAAGTCTGTCACAGTCCGCTCCGACGTGAAGGACAGCGACATCGGCACGCTGACCATCGGCGCGGGCAGCAAGGCCGACATACACGCGGGCCTGCTTACAAACGTCACGAATATAGGCACGCTCACCGCGCAGACCGGCGCGAGCGTGACCCTCGGCGGCAGCATCAGCACCGCGCTCACGGATAAGAAGCTTGTCGTCAACACGATAGAAAGCACCGGCAATGTCGAGGTGTACAGCGGCACGTATGAAAACCTCAGCGGCGAGGTCGGCTCCATCATGCTCTACGGCGGGAATTACCCCGTGGATTACTCCAAGTACGGCGGCTGCAAGGCGACGATAGATAAGGTGCACTACAGCCACTATATCTGCGAATATGTCGAGAGCGAGACCAGATACCGTGTCAGCGTGCTCAAGCCCATAATAGTCAGCCCCGCCTCCGGCCGCGCGGACTATTCCGGCAACAACCTCAGCTTCGTCACGGATGCGCCGTATACCCACGTGCACACCGGGGCCGAGCCGGAGGTGCTTTCCGTCACCGTCGGCAGGAATGAGCTGCGCGCCGGTACGGATTACTCGGTCTCCCCCTGCACCCTGCCCGACGGTACCGTCGGCACCATGGTCACCATATACAGCAGCTACATCAACACCCTCTCCGCCGGGACCTATAACGTCCAGATAGACACCGAGGTCGGCACGGCGCAGCGTTATGCGGATTATACTCCCGCGGGCTTCCGCGTCAGGACGTCTACCATAACCAACCGCAACACCCTCGGCAGAGGCGGCATCATCCGCACCGGCGACGATGCGAATCTCGCCCTGCTTGCAGGCGTGATGCTCTGCACCGGCCTTGCCGCGGCGGGCGGCGTGTACCTGCTGCGCAGGAAAAAAGAGAAATAAGCCTTGAGCGAATACCATAAATACAAGGAGGGCATAGCCCTCCTTGTATTTATTATATAAAAGTATAGAACCAAAATTCCAAAAATAAATTTCACAAATATTCTTGACTAAATTTGTGAAATATGCTAAACTCTTTCATTGCGTGGGTATCAGTGCGCCCATTTGCAAAGATGCACAAAGCATGCCGCTTTGCGGCATGTTCGGTGCAGCAAAAGTGCGAAAATGCCCGCGACGACGAAAGAAAGGAGAAAACAATGCCAACCTTTAACCAGCTTGTCAGAAAGGGAAGAGAAAAGATCACCTCCAAGTCCACCTCTCCTGCAATGCAGAAGGGCCTGAACACCCTCAAGAACAGAGAGACCAATCTCAGCTCCCCCCAGAAGAGAGGCGTCTGCACCGCAGTCCGTACTTCCACTCCTAAGAAGCCGAACTCCGCTCTGCGTAAGATCGCCCGTGTACGTCTGACCAATGGTTACGAAGTCACAGCTTACATCCCCGGTATCGGCCATAACCTGCAGGAGCACTCCGTCGTTATGATCCGTGGCGGCCGTGTGAAGGACCTTCCTGGTGTCCGTTATCACATCATCCGCGGTACCCTCGATGCTCAGGGCGTGAACGGTCGTATGCAGGCCAGATCCAAGTACGGCGCAAAGAGGCCCAAGGCTGCTAAGAAGAAGTAATTCCGACAGCTTAGGCAGGGGCAGCCGCGCGCCGGCGTGGCCGGAGGGCTGCTCAAAAAGCCCTGTCGTTTATCTATATTTATCGTGTGGATAAACCTCGGGGCGCAACGGACGCACTGCTGCGTTCGAGTACCTGTGATTCCATTTTTTAATGAAGGAGGGAAGCAACGTGCCCAGAAGAGGTAATGTTCCCAAGAGAGAAATTTTGCCTGATCCTCTGTATAACAGCGTTCTGGTGACCAAGCTCATCAACGGCGTTATGCTCGACGGCAAGAAGGGTGTTGCTCAGAAGGTCGTTTATGACGCTTTTGACATCATCAAAGAAAAGACCGGCAAGGAGCCGCTTGACGCGTTCACCGAAGCGATGAACAACATCATGCCCGCACTTGAGGTCAAGGCACGCCGCGTCGGCGGCGCAACCTATCAGGTTCCTATCGAAGTTCGTCCCGCACGCCGCCAGACTCTGGCGCTGCGCTGGCTCGTGGACTACTCCCGCAAGCGCGGCGAGAAGACCATGAAGGAGCGCCTTGCAGGCGAGATCATGGACGCGTGCAACAATCTCGGCGCATCCGTCAAGAAGCGCGAGGATATGCACAAGAACGCAGAAGCGAACAAGGCTTTTGCACACTTCAGATGGTGATCTGATTTCAGTGAGATTCATTTCAGGAGTATTAAATGCCCAGACAGTATTCACTTGAGAAAACAAGAAATATCGGTATCATGGCTCATATCGATGCGGGAAAGACTACCACGACTGAGCGTATTCTTTTCTACACCGGCGTAAACTACAAGCTGGGTGAGACACATGAGGGAACTGCCACCATGGACTGGATGGAGCAGGAGCAGGAGAGGGGCATCACCATCACCTCCGCTGCGACGACCTGTTTCTGGAACGGCACCCGCATCAATATCATCGACACTCCGGGCCACGTGGACTTCACCGCCGAGGTCGAGCGCTCGCTTCGCGTGCTTGACGGCTGTGTGACTGTCCTGTGTGCCAAGGGCGGAGTTGAGCCCCAGTCTGAAACCGTTTGGAGGCAGGCCGATCATTACCACGTTCCGCGCATGATCTACGTCAACAAGATGGACATTATGGGCGCGGACTTCTACCATGTGCTTGACATGGTGCACGACAGGCTCAAATGCAACGCCGTTCCCATTCAGCTTCCGATAGGCAGCGAGGACAGCTTTGAGGGCATCGTGGATCTTGTGGATATGAACGCGGACGTTTACCTTGACGATCTCGGCAAGCAGATGGTCACGGAGGAGATCCCCGAGAACATGAAGGCGCTTGCGGAGGAGTACAGGGACAAGCTCCTTGAGGCAGTCTCCGACTTTGACGATGAGATCATGGAAATGTATCTCAACGGTGAAGCCGTTCCCGCGGAGAAGATCCGCGCAGCGATAAGAAAGGCCACTGTCGCGGTGGAGATGGTCCCCGTGACCTGCGGCACTTCTTATAAAAATAAAGGCGTGCAGAAGCTTCTGGATGCGATAGTGGATTACATGCCGTCTCCGCTGGATGTTCCGGCGATAGAGGGCGTCAATCCAAAATCGGGCGAGACCGAGACGAGAGAGGCCGACGACGGCGCTCCCTTCTCCGCCCTCGCGTTCAAGATCATGACAGACCCTTACGTCGGCAGGCTCAGCTTCTTCCGCGTGTACTCCGGCTCGCTGGAGACAGGCAAGACAGTCATGAACTCCACCAAGGGTGTGCGTGAGCGTTTCGGCCGCATCCTTCGGATGCACGCCAACCACAGAGAGGATATCGACTGGGTCTATTCCGGCGATATCGCTGCCGCTGTCGGACTGAAAAACACGACGACCGGCGACACCCTCTGTGACGATAAGCATCAGATCATCCTTGAGTCCATGGAATTTCCCGAGCCTGTCATTCGTGTGGCGATAGAGCCGAAAACGAAGGCCGGGCAGGAAAAGATGGCTATCGCCCTTCAAAAGCTGGCGGAGGAGGACCCCACCTTCAAGACCTATACGGACGAGGAGACGGGGCAGACCATCATCGCCGGTATGGGTGAGCTGCATCTGGAAATAATAGTGGACAGACTCCTCCGGGAATTCAAGGTCGAGGCCAACGTCGGCAAGCCGCAGGTATCCTATAAGGAGACCGTGACTAAGTCGGCAACGGTTGACACCAGATACGTCCGCCAGACCGGCGGCAAGGGTCAGTTCGCGCACGTGAAGCTTATGATCGAGCCCAACGAGTCCGGCAAGGGCTATGAGTTCGTGAACAAGATCACCGGCGGCGCCATTCCCAAGGAGTATATCCCCTGCGTCGATCAGGGCATCCAGGGCGCAATGCTCTCCGGTGTTCTGGCCGGCTATCAGACGGTGGACGTCAAGGCGACGCTGCTCGACGGGTCTTTCCATGAGGTGGACTCGAGTGAGATGGCGTTCAAGATCTGCGGCAGCATGGCCTTCAAGGAGGCCGCAGCGAAGGCGGGGCCGACCCTGCTTGAGCCTATAATGAAGGTCGTCGTGACCGCGCCCGACGAATATATGGGCGACGTTATGGGCGATATAAACGCAAGGCGCGGCCAGATCATCGGCACGGAGATCAGAAACGGCGCAGCCGTTATAGAGTGCAATGTTCCGCTCTCCACGATGTTCGGCTATGCCACAGACCTGCGCAGCAAGACTCAGGGCAGGGCGACGTACGTAATGGAGCCCAGCCACTTTGTTGAGCTGCCCAAGAATTTGCAGGAAGCCCTCGTGAATAAACACAACGGCTTTGGAAAACCAATTTATTAATTTGTAAATCTTATTTAGGAGGATTATTCTAATGGCAAAACAGATGTACAACAGATCTAAGCCCCATGTCAACATCGGCACCATCGGCCATATCGACCACGGCAAGACCACTCTTACCGCTGCTATCACCAAGTATCTGGCACTGCAGGGCAAGGCCGAGTACACCGACTACTCTTCCATCGATAAGGCTCCCGAAGAGCGCGAGCGCGGCATCACCATCAACACCGCACACGTTGAGTACGAGACCGAGAAGCGTCACTATGCTCACGTTGACTGCCCGGGTCACGCTGACTATATCAAGAACATGATCACCGGCGCTGCTCAGATGGACGGCGCGATCCTCGTTATCGCCGCTTCCGACGGCCCCATGGCTCAGACCCGTGAGCACCTCCTGCTCGCCCGTCAGGTCAACGTTCCTTCCGTCCTCGTCTTCCTCAACAAGTGCGACCAGGTCGATGACGAAGAGCTCCTCGAGCTCGTCGAGATGGAAGTTCGTGAGCTGCTCGACTTCTACGGCTTCCCCGGCGATGACACCCCCATCATCCGTGGTTCCGCTCTGAACGCTCTCGTTTCCGAGTCCACCGATCCCAACGCCCCCGAGTACGCCTGCATCAAGGAGCTCATGGACGCAGTTGACAGCTGGATCCCCACTCCCGACCGCAAGGCCGATATGCCTTTCCTTATGCCCATCGAGGACGTCTTCACCATCTCCGGCCGCGGCACTGTTGTTACCGGTCGTGTTGAGCGTGGCCGCGTCAAGATCGGCGACAAGGTCGAGATCGTTGGCCTGAAGGACGAGTCCACCGAGACCACCGTCACCGGCACCGAGATGTTCCACAAGACCCTCGAGTACGCCGAGGCTGGCGACAACGTCGGCTGCCTGCTGCGTGGTATCGACAAGAAGGCTGTTGAGCGCGGCCAGGTTCTTGCTGCACCCAAGTCCATCCACCCCCACACCAAGTTCAAGGGCCAGGTCTACGTCCTGTCCAAGGAAGAGGGCGGCCGTCACACCCCGTTCTTCAACAACTACCGTCCCCAGTTCTACTTCCGTACCACCGACGTTACCGGCGTCATCTCCCTGCCCGAAGGCGTTGAGATGTGCATGCCCGGCGACAACGTTGACATGGACGTCGAGCTGATCACCCCGATCGCCATCGAGAACGGCCTCCGCTTCGCTATCCGTGAAGGCGGCCGTACCGTCGGCTCCGGTGTTGTTATCGGCATCAACGAGTAATCAAACCCTTATATACAAAAAATCCTTCGCTTCGGCGAAGGATTTTTTGCATTCAAGAGGTGTCCGGCTTAGCCCTGCGTGCAGCAGAATTTCTGCTTTACCTGCTGCATCTTCTGCGGCTCTGCCTGCTCGGCGGTGTACCAGCCGTGATCGCTCATCTGCTGATATATTCCGCTCTGCATGCTCAGCGAGTCGTTGAGCGCGGTGTTGAAGGCCTGCCTAACGTTCGGCGTCGCCGACTCGATGGAGCCGTGCATATACAGGTCGCACACGCCCTTCGTCGTGAGCAGAATGTTTTCCATGATATCTCTGTCGTCCATTTGCCGTGCCTCCTTATACAAGGTTGTAAAACTGCGTGAACAGCTTCTGGTTGCCGTTCACAAGCTGCTGTGCCTGCTGGCGCAGCACCGGATCCTTGAGCTGTGAGGCCGCCGTGCGGCATTGATTCATGAGAAACTGAGTGTGTCCAAGCGCGTCTTCGATATAGAGCAGTTCTTTGGGACTCATTTTTATCACCTCGCCGATAGTATCTGCCGCGCGCCGCGCAATACACGCGGCAAAAAATGCATGGGAAAAATTAAAAAGCAGTTTGCAGGCGGCGTGTGTTTGTGGTATCATATAAAAAGAAATTTTATGCGCATTTCGGAGGAAATATCATGAACTATGTTATCGGTGCGCTGGCCGGACTGGTCTGGGGCGCGCTCGGCGCGTATCTCAACAGCCTCATCACGAAAAAGTGTCTTGCCGCCGGCAATGAAAAGGCCATCGTGGGGATGAACCTTGCCCACATGGCGGTCGATATCGCCGTGCTTGCCATTGTGTATCTTCTGCGCAAGGCGCTGCCGTTCAGCTATGAGGCCATGCTCATTGGCACGGCGGCGGCTCTCTCCATCGTCACGATAATTTTCTCGTATTCCATTGCGAATAAGGAGAAGAAATAAACGCTTTGCGCGGCGGCTTTCCCCGCCGCGCCGGAGAATGTATGGACACTTATGACAGAATAATCATCGGCGCGGGGCTGTACGGCCTGTATGCCGCGCTTTTCTGCGCAGCGCGCGGGGATAGAGTGTGCGTGCTGGAGTGCGACTCCACCGCGTTCAGCCGTGCCACTTATATCAATCAGGCGCGTGTACATCAGGGCTATCATTACCCGCGCTCGCTTTCAACGGCCGTCAAATCCGCGGGGTATTTCGCGCGCTTCAATAAGGATTTCGACTTTTGTATAAACCGTGCCTTCGACAAGATATACGCCACCTCCAGCGCGTACTCATGGTCGGACGGGGCGCAGTTCAAAAAGTTCTGCCGCGCCGCCGGTATCCCGTGCGAGGAGCTGCATCCGGAGCGCTTTTTCAAGCCGGGTCTCTGCGACGGGGCCTTTCTTGTGCGCGAATATACATATGACGCGGCGGTCCTGCGTGATTATTACCTTGAAAAGCTGGCCGCACTGCCGAATGCTGTGATAAAATATGGTTCTGCCGTCAGCGCAATAGAGAATACCGGGCGGGAGTACGAGGTCCGCACAAAGAACAGTGGACGGTATAGGGCGCGCTTTGTGCTCAACGCAAGCTACGCCTCCGCAAATCAGATAATATCCATGCTGGGCTTTGAATGCTTCAAGATAAAGTATGAGCTTTGCGAGATCATCCTCTGCAAAGCCGGGGAAAAGCTTTCAAGCTGCGGCATAACCGTCATGGACGGGCCGTTTTTCTCCATCATGCCCTTCGGCATGACGGGGCTGCACTCGCTCACGTCTGTCACCTTCACGCCGCATACGACGAGCTATGAAGCCCTGCCGCAGTTTTCGTGCCAGGCCGCGTCGGACGGCACGTGCTCACCCGCGCAGCTTGCCAACTGCAACACCTGCCCCGCCCGCCCTGCAACGGCGTACCCGTACATGTCCAAGCTTGCGGGGAAGTATCTGCGGGATGAGTTCAGCTTTGAGTATGAAAGTTCGCTTTTCTCCATGAAGCCCATACTTCTCAGCTCGGAGATAGACGATTCCCGTCCCACTGTCATAAGGACGTTTTCCACCGAGCCCACCTTTGTAAGCGTCCTGTCCGGCAAGATAAACACGGTGTACGATTTGGATGAGGTGCTGATAAATGGATAACAGAGAGAAAAACTTCGTTTCGGCGATCGTATATGTGCATGACTGTCAGAACAGGATAGGCGTTTTCCTTGAAAACGTGCTCTCCGCGCTTTCGGCGAACTTTGCGCATTCGGAGCTTATCTGCGTCAACGACTATTCGCGTGACGGCAGTGTGGACGCGATACGCGCCATGAGTCCGCGGGCGGACGCTCTCGGCGTCAGCGTGACCGTCGTCAATATGAGCTGCTTTCACGGACTGGAGCTTGCCATGAACGCAGGGCTGGAGCTTGCTATCGGCGACTATGTTTTTGAGTTCGACAGCACTGAGCCGGACTGGGCTGCGGAGGATGTCATGGCCGTCTATACGCGTGCAATGCAGGGCTATGACATCGTCAGCGCCGCGCCCGAAAAGCGGCAGAGTCTGTCCTCGCGCATATTTTACCGCACCTTCCAGCGTTACTCTCCAATGCCGTACAAAATGCACACGGAGAGCTTCCGCATGATAAGCCGTCGCGCCATAAACCGCATAAGCGGCATCAACCGCGCCGTGCCATACAGAAAGGCCATTTACGCAAGCTGCGGCCTGCGCTCCGATGGAATATACTATATGCCGAAGGCCGTGCGGAACGCCTCCGGCGTGACGCGGGGCGAGCGCGGCTATCGCCGTCGCCTGGCGGTGGACACGCTGCTGCTGTTTACCGACGTGGGGTACAGGCTGTCGATGTTTATGACGGCGCTGATGATGCTTGCCACGGTGTTCATGGCGGTGTACTCGCTCGTCATTTTCATCATCGGCAACCCGGTGGAGGGCTGGACGACGACGATACTTTTCCTGTCGTTCGCGTTTTTCGGACTCTTCGGCATACTCACGGTCGTTGTGAAGTATCTGCAAATACTTGTGGATCTGGTGTTCCGCCGCAAGAAGTATATATTTGAAAGCATAGAAAAGCTCAATTGAGGGGGAGGCGCGATATGAACATACTCGTCGGCTATACCGGCTTTGTCGGCAGCAATATATATGCCCACGGTGATTTTCAGGGGGCCTTCAATTCAAAAAATATTTCCGAGGCCTACGGCCTTGCGCCGGAGCTTCTTGTGTACGCCGGACTGCGCGCGGAAAAATTCCTCGCCAACAGCGCGCCGGAGAAGGACATGCAGCTTATATTGCAGGCCGAGGACAACATTGCCCGCATCGCGCCGAAGAAGCTCGTGCTAATCTCGACGATAGATGTGTTCCCCAGCCCGAAAGGCGTGGATGAGACGACACCCATCGACCCCGCGGGGATGCAGGCATACGGCTATGACCGCCTCATGCTGGAGCGCTGGGTGCGCGAAAATTATCCCGTCGCGCTTATTATCCGTCTGCCGGGGCTTTTTGGAAAGAATATAAAAAAGAACTTCATTTTTGACTATATAAGGCGCATTCCGTCCATGCTGCGTCCGGAAAAGCTTGATGAACTTTCGCGGATGCAGCCGGAGATAGCCGGGTTTTACACGCTTGAGGCGAACGGCTTTTATAAATGCCGCGCGCTCACTGCGGAGGAGGAGCGCAGCCTTAAGGCCATGCTTAAAGAGACGGGCTTTTCCGCGCTCAACTTCACGGACAGCCGCAGCGTCTATCAGTTCTATCCGCTCTCGCGTCTGTGGGGCGACATATGCACGGCTCTTTCCGCCGGGCTTACGCTTTTCCACCCCGCGACGGAGCCCGTCTCCGCAGGGGAGCTTTATGAGTACCTCAGCGGAGAGCCATTTGTCAACGAACTCGGCGGCACGCCGGCAGATTACGATTATAGGACCGTGCATTCCGCACTTTTCGGCCGCAGTGACGGGTATATCTGCGGCAAGGAGCAGGTCATGCGCGAAATAAAGCAGTTTGTGGAGAGTTATTGAATGAAGCTTGCCGTGTCAAATATTGCGTGGGAAGCCGGAGACGATGCGCGCATTTATTCTCTGATGGAGGAACTGGGCTTTTCCGGCCTTGAGATCGCGCCCACGCGGATATTCCCATCCGCCCCGTATGACGATCTGCCCGCCGCGCGGCGCTGGGCACAGGAGCTTATGCGCACTCATGGCTTTACCGTGCCGTCCATGCAGTCGATCTGGTTCGGCAGGGGCGAGCGCCTTTTCGGCAGTGCGCAGGAGCGTGCGGCGCTTCTTGACTATACGCGCCGGGCCATAGACTTTGCTGCTGCCGTTGGCTGCGGAAATCTCGTGTTCGGCTGCCCGAAGAACAGGACGCTTCCCGGCGGCGCGGACAGCGGCGCGGCGGCGGAGTTTTTCCGCGAGCTTGGCGACTATGCGCATCAGCGGGGCACAGTGCTTGCAATGGAGGCGAACCCCGCCATATACGGCACCAATTATATAAATACCACCGCAGAGGCGCTTGCGCTGGTGAAGACGGTGAACTCGCCCGGCTTTATGCTGAATCTCGATATTGGCACAATGATAGAAAACGGCGAGGATGTCGATGTGCTTGCCGGGAATGAGGCATATATCAACCATGTCCATGTGAGTGAGCCGTTCCTGAAGCCGATAGAGCGGCGCGCGCTGCATACGCGTCTTGCGGCGTTCCTGCGCGCAGCGGATTATCGCGGCTATGTCTCAATAGAGATGGGGCGGCAGACCGGTGGTACATCGGCGCTAGAAGCGGCGATGGCGTATGTCAGGGATGCAATGGGCTGATAGGCGGAAGGAGAGAGCCATGCTATACAGAAACATATATGGTGTGCCGGATTTTGAATGCACCGAGTATGCCGGGAAAACAAAAGACTACGTGCTGCTCATCCCCATAATAAACGAGGGGGAGCGCATCGCGCGCGAGCTTTCGCGTGCGAAGGAGCACGGCATATCCGCCTATGCGGATATAGTGATATGCGACGGCGGCTCCACCGACGGATGCACGGACGAGGCGCGCCTGCGTGCGCTGAATGTGAACACGCTGCTGGTCAAAAAAGGCGCGGGCAAGCAGGGCGCACAGCTCAGAATGGGTATATATTGGGCCTTGCAGCGCGGCTACAGCGGAGTCATCACCATTGACGGCAACGACAAGGACAGCATTGAGGATGTGCCCCGCTTTATAGAAAAGCTCAGGCAGGGTTATGATCTGGTGCAGGGTTCACGGTTCATAAAGGGCGGCCGGGCGATAAATACGCCTCTGTCTCGCTTCGTCGCCGTCAAGCTCATCCACGCGCCCATTACCTCCCTCACGGCGCACCAGCGCTTTACAGATACTACGAACGCCTACCGCGCGTATTCCTCGCGCTATCTGCGCGATGGGCGCGTCATGCCGCTGAGAGACGTTTTCATGACGTATGAGCTTTTAGCGTATCTCTCCGTGCGCGCGACTCAGCTTGGGTACAAGGCGTGTGAAATACCTGTGACGCGCGCATATCCCGCGAAGGGAAAAACGCCGACGAAGATATCGCCCCTCCGCGGCAATGCGGAGCTTATGAAAATACTGCTGCTGAACGCGGCGGGAAGGTACAGGCCGTAAACGGCCCACAGGTGCAGCATGGCAAATACGCTTGATAAAAAGGGAACGGCGGGCCGCATTGCGGCGGTGCTTGCGTTCATCCTCTGCATAGGCTTCCTTTTTGCAAATTTCTATATCCCGGACAGCAAGTTTCAGTCCGACAGCGAAAACCTTGCGATGGGAAGCATTGCCTACGGGCGCGACAGTGCATCGTACTCCGCTTTCGGCCTGCAATTTGCCTCCGTTGGCAAAAGCGGCGAAGAGATAAAAACAGTCATTGAGGAGTACTATGGCCTCGACGGGGTGAAATATAAGGACTATACCTCGCAGGTGGGCCTCCAGGGCTATATTTATCAGACGCTATCCCGTATCCTGTGCACTGGGCGCGGAGTGTCGTCGCTGCTCTCTCTGCGCACGGTGCTCACGGCTGTGTGCGCCGCGCTTACGGCGGCGTCCGTAATGGCGATAGTGTACCTTGCGGGCAGAAAGTATAACGGCATCCTTGCCGCGGCGTTCTACCTCACGTTCCTCTTGTCACCGTGGGTGGCGGACTTCGCGCAGAATCTCTACTGGGTGGAGTTCACATGGTTCGTGCCGGTGATACTGGGGATGCTGTTCTCCCTTGATTATGAAAAGTACGATAAGCCGTGGATGTATGTGCTGATCGCGCTGTCCATCGCCGTGAAGAGCGCCTGCGGCTATGAGTATATCAGCACCATCATGCTGGGCCTCATCATGTTTCCGCTGGTCGATCTCATTATGGGGAGCGGTGCGGACAGAAAACGCCTGTTCATCATCATCGTGAAGATAGGACTGTGCGCGCTGGCCGGATTTTTCGCCGTGCTTATCATCCATGCGTTCATGCGCGGCGACGGCAATCCAATAGCCGGTCTGAAAGAGATATATGAGAAGAATATCCTCTGCCGTACGATAATCGGCGACCCGGACGGGAACTTCACCACGAATGAAAACGTTGCGCGCATCCTGCGCCGCTCCATTGAGGCAAGCGTGGGCGAGGTGCTGGCGCTGTACTTCGATTTCAACACGGCGGTGCTCTTGGGCTTTGAAAGTGAGCTTTTCGTGCCGATGATAGTGTATGCCACTGTCGTTTTTGTGCTGCGCGCATTCAGAAAGGAAAACCGTTGGGAGTTGGCGCTGTTCGTGCTGAGCTTTATCGCGTCGATATCGTGGTTCATCCTTGGGAAGAGTCATTCACAGATACATACGCACATGAACTTCGTGCTGTGGTACTTCGGCTTCGTGCAGATGTGCCTGTACGGTATCCTGTGCTCGATAGCGGGGCTTGCAAGACGCCAGCAGTAAAGTTGGATTTACAGACAGCACCCCCGGCCATTGGCCGGGGGTGCTGTTATTCAATCCGCCAGTCTGTACAGGCGGTATATTCCGTTTTCCGACTGGGCGACAAGCTCATACCTTGCTTCGATTATATCGCTCGTCACGAGAGGCGTGGTGTACAGGTTGAAGGTCATTACCCACTCCACATCGCTCTCGGCAAATTCGCGGTGTATCCGCTCTGCGAACGCCGGACTGTTGACGCTCATCCACTGCTGAAGCGTGAAGAAGCGGAAGGCCGGGCGCAGCCCCGTATCCAGATACAGCCGCCGCGGACAGTCAAACGCGACAAAGCTGGCGCGCCCGTCCTCCGGGATGAGGCCGGTAAGCGCGCGGTAATCATCGCCGTACATTTCGTAGGCCTGCGGGGGCAGGACCTCCGTCTTCTCCTTATACACCTTGAGGGCGGAGCTGCACAGCACCGCGGCGCAGCAGCATATCAGCAGCGCGCGGCCAAGCCCCGCATCGCGCCCATCGGCTTCACCGGGGCTGAGCAGGCACAGCGCCACATACAGCAGCGGCAGAAGCGTGATGCCGTAGTGCGCGTAATCGTTCAGCGTGTACATGAAAAGCGTGTTCACAAGGGCGATGAGCAGCCAGAACGCGCAGCTGAGCCGCCCGCGTTTTCTGAACACAAGCCCCCATGCCGCCGCCGCGATGAGGCACCACCCCGTCAGATACCGCCGCATAAGCACCAGCAGCGCCTTGAGCCCCGCGGGGGCGGCTGTGCCGGAATAGGCCGAGTAGTCGAAGTTGAAAAGCAGCGTGCCGTACCACATATCATAGAGCGCGCCGTGCGCGGCGAAGTAAATGCAGAAGGGCAGCGTCAGCAAGGCGGCCCCGCCGAGGAAAGCGGCGGCGTTCAGGCCAAGGCACCGCCACTCGCCCTTTATCATGAGCACGACGCTGATAAAGGCCACGCCCACGCATACGCCCAGCGCGTTCGTGACGCGCGTCAGCAGCGCGAAGGAGAAGCAAAGCCCGTATATGAAAGCCGCACGCGGCGGATGCGTATACTGCCCGCCGTCAAGCCCCGCGCACCAATCGAGCATGAGAGAATACGAGGCAAACAGCAGCGGCAGAATGTATTCCTCCGTCGTGTTCCCCTCCTGCCAGTTCGCCGCGAGGACAAAGGGCAGCGCCAGCGCCGCCGCGGAGAACACAAGCGTAAAAAAAGAACTCTTTCCCCGCAGAGCGAGAGAGAGCAGAATGCACACGCATCCGCAGACGGACAAAAACCGACCCAATGCATCCGCGCCATATCTGCCGTTGAGAAAAGAAGAAAAATTCCGGTTGGGGAAACCACGCCGCATAAATAAGACCTCCGAGGAAAGGGAGACATTTCTTTGCCTCCCAATGACATAAACTTTAATACGAAATCGTAAATAAGTCGTGAACTTTGCGACGAATTAACAAAAAATTCATTTTTCCGGTGAACCGCCGAG
The DNA here is from genome assembly GCA_900549865.1 of uncultured Eubacteriales bacterium. Lineage (GTDB taxonomy): Bacteria > Bacillota > Clostridia > Oscillospirales > Oscillospiraceae > Limivicinus. Next base: position 253 of record URPU01000022.1, on the reverse strand, counting down.
CGAAATATTGACAAAAAAACACGCGAGAGGTATAATTTCATCAAAAATTTTATGTTTCCACATGAATCGGAGGGAAGACAATGCGCCCGGACGGAACGCTCGTCAAGCACGAGGACCCCATGTACTACCTCATCCCGCATTTTCTTACGAAGCGGTATGACGCCATGAATATGATCACGCTGGACATCCCGGAGATGCCCATGCGTGCCTATATGAACGAAAAGCGCCGGGAAGGAAAGCAGATCAGCCATCT
>URPU01000021.1 GCA_900549865.1 uncultured Eubacteriales bacterium | reverse complement strand
CCAAGGGCGGCGGAACAGCAGAAAAGACAGTCTCAACGACAGACCCGGATTGCGGAATGTTCGTAAAGGGCGAACATGAACGGCAGTTTGCATATGAAGCGCATACAGCCTGCGACAAGAACGGAATGGTACTGGCAGTAGAAGTAACAGCAGGCAATGTGAGCGACAGTGTGGCATGGGACGCGGTATATGACAAAGTAACACTCAGATTTGACGAAGCACAATTCATCGTAATGGACGCTGGCTATAAGACGCCATGGATAGCAAAGAAAACACTTGACGACAGCAGGGTTCCTATCTTACCGTATACTCAGTCCAAAACCGCAAAAGGACATTTCAGGCCTTGGGAGTACAAATATGATGTAGTAACAGACAGCGTGACCTGTCCTCACGGAAAGACTCTGCGGCATACTACAACTGACAGAGACGGGAAGAGAATATACCGAAGCACACCGTCTGAATGCCGTAGCTGTCCGCGGCGTGAGGAATGCGGAGCGAACAAAAAAGGTCAAAAGATGGTGCAGCGCCATATATGGTCGGAGTATCTGGACTTGGTGGAGCAGCTCCGCAAGACCGAACGCGGCAAGGCTCTGTACGCAAAGCGTAAGGAGAGCATAGAGCGCGTATTCGGGGATGCGAAAGAAAAACACGCTATGCGTTATACGCATCACAGAGGCTTGGCTCGGGTCACAAACTGGGTCACGCTTAAATTTGCATGCATGAATCTGAAAAAGTTAGCAACATGGGGCTGGAATAGCTCTGACTTTTTCTGCTTTTTTGCTCACGTTTTCAACAGTTGCGTAATTTATGCTGTTCCTGCTTAATCTTGTGCTGTGTTCTTTGACAGACTGCACGCCGCCCGTATGCTGTGCATACGGGCGGCGTCAGTATGTCCATTATATTTTCAGTCGTCCATGGAGCATATGCCCTCGGCGATAGCGACGAGCTTGTCCCCGATATCCTCCGGCAGCGTGCCGTTCTCCTCCCCGGCCGCGGCCGCGCCGCCGTCCTGGGTGTACAGCCCGCAAAGGAACTCCTGCCACTCGCAGTTTATGGCCTCGATGGCCGCGAGGTGCTGCTCGCGCAGCGTGGAAAAGCAGCTTTCCACACGCTTGACGGCGTATTCCTGCTGGCGCAGATTCTCCGCCTGTATCTCCTCGCGCCGCTTCTCCGCCCCGGCGACTATCTCCGCCGCGCGGGCGTTGGCCTTGTCCACGATCTCCCTGTATATCTGCTGCGCCGACAGCACAGCCTCGCCGATCTCCGCCTTCTGGCCGTTCAGCCGGGCAAGCTGCGCCCTCATCTGCTCGTTCTCCTCCAGCAGTGTCTGCGCCTGCGCCTGAATATCGGCAAACACGGCGTTGACCTTGTTGGCGTTATAATACTTCTTCTTGACGAGGTCGATCTGTATCCCGTCAAAATACTCCTTGTCGAGAGCCACTCAGCTCCCCCCTGTTCCTCGAAGATGGCGCAAGGGGCCGCCCGGCCCCCTGCCTTATGCATATTATAGCACTGTGCGCGTGTCACATCACGTCGCAGCGGCGTCCGTCACGGAAACCGTCGCCTGTGCGCTGGACTTCGTGATGCCGTTCGTGTCCTTGATGACGCAGCGGTACGTGCCCTCCGCGGCCTTGGTTATGCCGTTGGCCCACAGGATGGACTCATACTCGCCGTCCACCGGCGCCTTGTTCTCCAGCCGCAGGCCGTACTCCTCGTTCGACGTGGCCGCGCCCGTGAACACGATATCCGTCCAGCCGCCCGTCACTTCGTTGTACTTCTGCCATGTGAAGGACGTGTTGACGCTCAGCGAGCCCTTCGCCTTCACCGTGAACATTATCGCCGTCTTGTTCAGCGTCACCGGCCCCGTCAGACTCAGCAGATCCTTTGTGACGGTGATGGTCTGGCTGGCAAGCTGGTTGTACGCATCCTGCTGTACGTTTGCCACAGTGCTGTCCAGCCCGCTTATCCTGTCGTCTATCGCGGTGATGGAGCTTTGAAGCTGGCTTATGCCGTTCATCGTCGTCTTGGTGCTGTCGCTGATGTTCGTCTTGAGGGAGCTGACCGTCAGCAGGCATATAAAGCTGAATATCGCGCTCGCCAGGGAGATTATCGTGGACATCGGCAGATTGGGCAGCTTTATCCCGCCCTTTTTCTTCTGCGGCTGGGCATAGCTCTGCCCGTCGTCCTCGTAATAATCCTCATTCGCCGCGTCGTCATAGGCCGGGGCGCTCTGGTCGTATGCATCGTCGCCGCCGTCATAACCGGCGGGGGCGTTGTAGCCCGTCAGCGTGCTGCCGCAGTAGGGGCAGACCTCCGCGTCGGCGTCCACCACGTTTCCGCAGTATTTGCAAATCATATTGACACCTGTCTTTCTGGTTGGTTTTACAATATATTACAAATTAATATAAAGCCAATTTGTCCTATACATAATTATTATAACATTAAAATGTCATTCCCGTCAATCATACCGGCCAATTCTTTTGCTCAAAGCCCTTATTTTGCCCGACTCTACTAATAGTATACACGAAATTGCTACAATTTTCTGAAATAATTCTTGATTTTTCAAGCCATAGGCTTTAGAATCCAACTTGGCAGTTAAGGCAGAAAAAAAGAGATAATATAAAAATAGAGAAAGAGAAGGAGTAAGAGAATGAGCGAGACGAGAAAGCGGCGCTGGGGAGACCGCCGCGACGCACGCTGGGTGAAGGAGGTCACCGGCCTTCAGACCGTCATGGCCAACCTCATGCCCAACCGCGCAGACTGCGAGGTTTATCTCCACGATACCTTTGACGCGACCGAGCTTGTAAAGTTCCTTGATAAGAAGAACGCCGAGCACCCCGAGTACAAGACCACCGTGTTCCACGCGTTTCTTTTGTGCCTTGCCCGCATGGTGAAGGAGCGGCCCCTGATGAACCGCTATATCTCCGGCCGGCGCACATATGAAAGATATGACATCACTCTCAGCTTCGTGGCGAAGCGCAAATTTGCCGACGGCGCGGAGGAGTCGCTTCTTACAGTGAAGGCGAAGGATGAGGATACCCTTGACTCCGTCAGCCGCCACATTGTCGGCGACGTGCGCGAAACGCGCAGGAGCGAGCACTCCACCGGCGGCATAGACTCCGCCGTTGACGGCTTTGCGAAGCTGCCGCGCCTGCTGCTTATCATCGTGTTCCGCATAATCCGCTGGCTGGACTTCTGGGGCCTTATGCCCAAGGCGCTGACGGAGGGCGACACGAACTATTCCACCGTCCTCGTGAGCAATCTGGGCAGCATCAAATGCCCCGCCGTGTATCACCATCTCAATAACTACGGCACGAACAGCATCATGGTCACGCTGGGCACGCTGCACAAGGAAGAGATGCTCATGCCCGACGGCACGCGTCAGGTGCGCGACGTCGTCGATATCGGCGCGACGCTGGATGAGCGTATCGCCGACGGCTTCTACTTCGCGCGCAGCCTCAAGCTGATAAAATACGTTTTTGAGCACCCCGAGCTGCTCGACCGGCCTCTCAGTGAGCCGAGCGGCTTTGAGTATAAATAAGCCCTTGATATAAAGGGTTATGGTTCAAGGAGAGAATATGAGCGAAATTACTGCAAAGATACCGTGGAAGGATTACGTTGGCGAGGTTCCCCTGCATCTGGACTATTTTGACGGCTCCATGTTTGAGGCCGTGGCGAAGATCGCCGAAGCATACCCCAACAACATCGCCTTCGATTTCATGGGCAAGTCCACCACGTATAAAGAGCTCGTGCGCGAGATAGAGCGCTGCGCCAAGGCCCTCAAGACCATCGGCGTGCGCGAGAACGACAAGGTCACCATCGCCATGCCCAACTGCCCGCAGGCGATATACATGTTCTATGCCGTCAACCTCATCGGCGGCATCGCCAACATGATCCATCCCCTCTCAGCGGAGAAGGAGATCGAGTTCTACCTCAACGAGTCCGAAAGCGTCACGGCCATCACGCTGGATCAGTTCTACAACAAGTTTGAGAACATCCGCCAGAACACCAAGGTCGTCAACATCATTATCGCCAGCGTCAAGGATGCGCTTTCCCGGCCCATCCGCGCGGGCTATATGCTCACCGAGGGGCGCAAGATAAAGAAGATCCCCGCCGACGCGCCCGTTATCCGCTGGCGTGACTTCCTCAAGCTGAGCGACGCCTGCTTCTATAATTACAAGGTCGCCCGCCGTGGCGACGACCCCGCCGTCATCCTCTACTCCGGCGGCACCACCGGCACCACCAAGGGCATCGTCCTCACGAACAAGAACTTCAACGCCCTCGGCCAGCAGGTCATTGCGGCCAACCCCATGTTCCGCCCCGGCGACAGGATGCTCGCCGCGATGCCGCTGTTCCACGGCTTCGGCCTCGGCGTATGCATACACACCATGCTCTCTCAGGGCGGCCGCTGCATCCTCATACCGCGCTTCACCGCCAAGAGCTACGCCAAGCAGATCGTCAAGTACCGCTGCAACTTCATCGCCGGCGTGCCGACGCTGTACGAGGCGCTGCTGCGTCTGCCCAGCATGGACGGCGCGGATCTCAGCTGTCTCAAGGGCGTTTTCTCCGGCGGCGACTCGCTGTCTGTTGAGCTCAAGAAGAAGTTCGACAAGTTCCTTTACGACCACCACGCCACCATTCAGGTGCGCGAGGGCTACGGCACGACGGAAACGGTCACGGCCTGCTGCCTGACCCCGCCGCACATGTTCAAGGAAGGCAGCATCGGTCTGCCCTTCCCCGACACTTACATAAAGATCGTCGAGCCGGGCACGGATAAGGAAGTGCCCTACGGCGAGGAGGGCGAGATCCTGCTTGCCGGCCCCACCGTCATGAAGGAGTACATGAAGCACCCCGACGAGACCGCCCAGACCCTGCGCCGCCATGCCGACGGCCTTACATGGGTCTACACCGGCGACCTCGGCACCATGGACGAGCAGGGCTTCATCTACTTCAAGGGCCGCGCCAAACGCATGATAATCTCCTCCGGCTACAACGTCTACCCCGGCCAGATCGAGAATATCCTCGACGCGCACGAGTATGTGCAGATGAGCTGCGTCATCGGCGTTCCGGACGCGTACAAGATGCAGAAGGTCAAGGCCTTTGTCAAGCTCGCGCCGGAGGTCAAGCCCGACGACAAGACCAAGAAGGAGCTCATGGACTACTGCCGCAAGAATATCGCCAAGTACGCCATGCCCTACGATATAGAGTTCCGCGAGGATATGCCCAAGACCCTCGTCGGCAAGGTGGCCTACCGCGTGCTTGAGGAGGCGGAGCTTGCCAAGATAAAGGCCGAGGAAGAGGCCGCTGCTGCTTCCGACGCCGCGGACAAAAAGTAAATAAAGTATAACAGCACGTCTTACGCCGCCCGTTGAACTGCCGGGCGGCGTTGTTTTTATACCATCTATTGACACGCGCGGCCTTTATCGTTTATGATGGCCGTATATCGCCCCCGCCTGCGGGGCAACCGGCAATATTATGAATATAAGGAGGAATTTACATGTCCATCAGAGAGATCAGCTTCCCCTCTGCGAACGGCAGAGATACCATCAAGGCGTGGGCCTATACCCCGCTCGGCAAGCCGCGCGCCGTGCTGCAGCTCATCCACGGCTTTGGTGAGCATTCCCGCCGCTATCTGCACATGATAAGCAAGTTTCAGGCCGCGGGCTTCGTCGTCTACGCCGACGATCATATCGGCCACGGCAAGACCGGCTATGACGGCGGCACGCTGGGCGACCCTCATTCCGGCGGCTACATGACCTATTTGAAGGATGAAAAAAGCCTGCACGACATCGCCCGCGCCGACTATCCCCAGCTTCCCTACTTTGTTTTCGGCCACAGCTGGGGCTCCATGCTGGGGCGCGCCTATGCCGCGCTGTACGGCGAGGATCTGGCCGGGCTCATGCTCTGCGGCCTTGTCAGCCAGTTCAAGGGCTGTGAGCTTGAGTATGACGACCCCGGCATCCGCGCCGCTCTGGCCGCCGACCCGTACCAGCCCTCCGGCGAGTGGTTCGGCAAGGTGTTCACCGGCATGACCGACCGGATAGAAAGCCCCAACGGCCCTGCCGACTGGATCGCCGTCAACCCCGACATCGTCGCGGACCACGGCGGCGACATGTTCAACACCTTCGACACGACGCTGGAGCTTGTGTGGGATCTTGTTGAGCTCTATCATTTCATCGAGAACCCGGAGTGGGCGGCAATGGTACCGTCAGGCCTCCCTGTGTACCTCATCTCCGGCGATCAGGACCCCTGCGGCAACTACGGCGAGGGGCTTTACCACGTGGCGAACCTCCTTGCCGAAAGCGGCAACCGCGTGTCCGTCAAGGCCTACAGCGGCTATCGCCATGAGATACATAACGAGCTGGAGCTCCGCGACGAGGTCGAGGCCGGTCTCATCTCCTTCGCAGAGGGCGTGCTCGCGTAAGGGCTGTCAAATGCTCACAGGCCCGGAACTTTTGGTTCCGGGCCTGTGAGTTTTATTGGAGTGAATATAGTGATAAATTGATCCGGCGGTAAATTTATTCCGCGGTTATCACCGTGCCGGTCTCGCCGTTCAGCGCCTCCGCCGCCTTGGCAAGCGAGGTTATGACGGCGCGCCGTCCGGGATAGGCCGCGGCGAAGCGCATCGCCGCGCGCACCTTCGGCAGCATGGAGCCGGGCGCGAACTGCCCCTCGGCGCAGTATCTCTCCGCCTCGGCAAGCGTCAAGGATGAAAGCTCCTTCTGGTCAGGCTTGTTGAAGTTCAGCGCGACTCGCTCCACCTCGGTGAGGATGAGCAGCATGTCGGCGTCTATGCTCTCGGCAAGCAGCTCCGCGGCGAAGTCCTTGTCTATCACGGCGGCCACGCCCTCAAGCGCGCCGTCCTCCCGGCGCAGCACCGGTATCCCGCCCCCGCCGCAGGTTATCACGACGGCCGAGCCGATAAGCTCCTTTATGCTGTCCAGCTCGACTATCTCCGCCGGTATGGGCGAGGCCACAACGCGGCGCCAGCCGCGCCCCGCGTCCTCCTTCATGGTGTAGCCCTTCTCCGCGGCAAGCGCCTGCGCCTCCTGCTCGGAGTAAAACGGGCCGATGGGCTTTGTGGGGCTTTTGAAGCCGGGGTCGTCCGCGTCCACGACCATCTGTGTCAGCAGCGTGACCACGGGCGTATCTATCCCGCGCTCCTTCAGCGCCCGCCCCAGCGACTGCTGGAGGTGATATCCGATGTAGCCCTGACTCATCGCGCCGCACACGTCGAACGGCATCGCGGGCGTGACGTCCTTCGCCGCCTCGGAGGCGAGCAGTATGCGCCCGACCTGCGGCCCGTTTCCGTGCACCACCACCAGCTCACAGCCCATTTCGGCAAGGTCTGCCAGGCGCTCACAGGTCTCCTGCACGACGGCAAGCTGCGCCTCGGCCGTCGGCTCCGCCCTGCCGGACTGTAATGCGTTCCCGCCCAGCGCCGCAACGATTTTCATTTTATTCATTTTCCCTGACGATCCTCATAAATCCGTATTTTTTGATTTAATATGTTTTTATATGGCTATATACCCTGCTACAGCATATGCCGCCGCGCTTATCAACATTCCCAGCAGCCCGTATGGAAGCTGTGTCACAGCATGCTCCTGATTATCGATGCGCGTCATGGTGGAGGTAAACACCGTCACATCCGTATAGAAGCACACATGCGCGCCGAAGGCCGCACCCGATACTATTGCCGCAAGCGTCAAGGGCATATTGGCCCCCATGACCGCCGCAAGCGGTATGACTATCGCTGTCACGCCGACGGTCCCGCCCCAGTTTGAGCCTGTCGTGAACGTCAGAACTACGCAGGCCATGAAGGTTATCAGCGGCAGCAGTGCCGGACTCATCACCGGCGCGACGAGCGATATCACGTAGGCCGGCAGGCCGATATCGGTTATGGCCTCCTTCAGCATGTACGCCATGAACACTATTACCGACATTGAAGTCATGCTCACTATGCCCTTCATGCTTGCATCCATCATGTCGCCCCACGACACCACGCGCTGCGCAAGATAGAGCGGTATCATAACTCCCACAGCGATAATGACCGCTTTCAGCGCGTCCAGCGTGACAAGTGCGGTTATTATAAGCACAAGTATCGGAACGAGAAAGCACACAGCTCCCTGAACAAATTCCTTTTTTCCCATCTCATCCGGTATGTCGCCGCCGTCTCCGGTGTTGTAGGCGGCGCTTTCCGGGCCGTACAGCTGACCTGTCGTCTCCGCACGGATGAAAGCCTTCTTCATTGCGCCCATCGGCTTTATCAGCTGGCACGCGGCCAGAAGAGAGATTATAAGCGCCGCCCAGCCATAGAACATCAGCGGGATAGCCTTTGTATACGTGTCCATAACGGGGCCGAGACTTGTCACCTCGGCATAGCCGGAAAACAGCGACTGATAAAACACCGCCCATGTACCGAACGGGATGAGAATGCACAGCGGTGAGCCCGTGGCGTCCGTGATGTAGCTCAGCATCGCGCGCGGCAGCTTCTGCCGGTCATAGAGCTTTGTCATCATGCCGCGTATGGCGACGCTCGTATAATCGTCGAAAAACACGACCAGCCCCGCGATCCATGACAGCAGCATCGTCCTCCTAGGTGTTTTCGCAAGCCGCCCCATGGCATAAAGGAATGCTCTTTCTCCCTTTGAAATCGAGATAAGCTGAATAAAAATGCCGAATATCGCCGTAAATACGATTATCCATATAGTGTCGCTGGACGTGCCGACCCTGTATATCAGGTCGATGAACGTGTCCAGAAAGCCCGTGCCGCTTTGCAGCACGCAGCACAGCAGCACCCCGATAAGCAGTGATGAGCTCGTCTTTTTCGTCGTCACGGCTATCGCGATTATAGCTATCGGCGGGATCAGTGTAAGAATTCCCAGGCTGTCCATGTTTTCTCCTTCCCGTTCGGGCGCGGGCCGTCCTCCCGCGCCCCGTTTTCTCGCTCAGTCTGCCTCAGAATATGAAGCCTGCCGCAAGAAACAGCAGTGTCGTCACAGCGCCGCCGATAAGGCACAGCGGAAGCTGCGTGGTCGCGTGCTCCATCGTGTCTATCTTCGTCATGCCGGCCGTAAAGACCGTCACATCGCAGTAGAAGCAGGCGTGTGCACCGAAGGCCGCGCCGGACACGACCGCCGCAAGCACGAGGAACATGTTTGCGCCTATCGCCGGGGCAAGAGGGATGACTATTGCCGCCACCGGCAGGCCCGAGCCCCAGTTCGTGCCGGACATGAACGCCAGCACCGCACACATGACAAACGTCAGCACGGGCAGTATGTGCGGGCTCATAAACGGTTCGCACACGCTCGTCACATATTCGGGCATTCCGACACCGATGAGCGAGTCGCGCACCATGTACGCCGCAAACACTATCAGCACCATCGGCAGCACATCGCCCGCGCCGCCCATGCAGGCCTCCATAAGCTCCTTCCAGCTTGCAAGGCGCAGCACAAGGAAGATGACGAACGCCACGGCCAGCGCTATCCAGGACCCCGTAATGACATCGCCGTTCACTATCACGACAATGATGAAGGTTATAAGCGGGATAAACAGACCCGCGACGAGCTTTTTCGCTCTTGCCGGCTCTATCCGCTCCTCATCCTCGCCTGCGTTCAGTGCGTCGGACGCCGCGGAATAAAGGCGGCCTGTCTCCTCCGCCAGCTGTTCTGCCGCCTTCATCTTCCCGAAGGGCTTTATCACACCGAATGCAAACAGCAGCGCTATTATTATGGCCACCCAGCTGTAAAACAGGAACGGAACGAGCTTTCCGTACACGGCGACGCCGTCGCCGTAAGCCGTTATCTCTGCATAGCCGTTGAAAACAGAGGCGTAGAACAGTCCCCATGTTCCTATCGGAATCAGCGCGTTCAGCGGAGAGCCTGTCGCATCGGTTATATAGCTCAGTTGGGTCCTCGGAATGCGGTTTTTATCGTACAGTCCCGTCACCGTGCCGCGCACGGCAATGCTTGTAAAGTCGTCAATGAACACCAGTGCGCCGATTATCCACGTCAGCACGAGGGTCCGCCTCTTGTTTGTGGCATATTTGGACAGTATCTCTGCCAGCGCTTTCGTCGCGCCCGTGCGCGACCATATGCCAAGCAGGCATCCGAACAGCAGCACAAAAATGACATACCATGCCGTGTCCGCGCTTCCGGCCACGCCGTACATAAGGTCTATGAACCCGCCGAGAAAGCCCGTGCCGTATTGCAGGATGCAGCAGACCGCCGCACCTATCAGCAGCGAGGATGTGGTGTTGCGCGTGTAGAGTGCAACTGCCAGAATTATCACTGGCGGCAGCAGTGTCAGTACGCCAAGTTCCATTTACTTTTCTCCTTTCATCCGCTGCCCGCTCATACGCCGGCCTTGGACACCTGCTGGGTAAAGCAGTGTATTGAACCGCCGTTCAGCGATATCTCTCTCGCATTGACCGGGATCACCTTATAGCGGCCCGCGACTATTTCCGTAATGTTGTCGATCGCGGCCTGATCGGTCTCAACGCCGTAGATTGGGAAGATGAGAGAGCCGTTTGTGAGAAGGAAGTTTGCATAGCTGGGAACGGCGTTGTCGCCCTCTTTCCTCCATTTGCCGTCCGGCTCATAGCCGACACCCTGAGAGACCAGCACCGTCTCGGCCTCCACCTTCGTGATCTTATAAGGCGCGCATGCAAGGAGCTTATGCACCTTCAGCCTGCGGCCCTTCGCGTCGGTCGCCCGGCACAGCATCTCATAACATTCCTTATACGTCTCGTAGTACTCGTTGCTCTTGTCCTCGGTGTAGCAGCACACGACCTCCGCCGGGCCGATGAAAGCGCAGATATCGTCAATATGTCCGTCTGTCTCGCCCTCGCCCAGATCTATGCCGCGCTTGAGCCATATCACCTTTTCTATGCCGAGATAATCATGCAGCGTCTTTTCTATCCCCGCGCGGTCGAGATGGGGGTTGCGGTTGGGGTTGAGCAGGCAGCTTTCCGTGGTGATCAGCGTGCCCTCGCCGTCCACAGCGATTGAGCCGCCCTCGAGTATAAACGGCGCTCTGTAGCGGTCCATCTGCGTTATCTGAAGCATCTTGCGCGCCGCGAGGTCGTCGTTGGCCCAGCATACCATCGCGCCGTGCATATCGCCGCCCCATGCGTTGAACTTGAAGTCCACGCCGCGCACCTCGCCTGTCTTTCTATTTTTCACGGTTATCGCGCCGCTGTCTCTGGGCCAGCAGTTGTCCAGCGTCATTTCGTAAATACTGACGTCTATGCCGCGGAAGATGTACTCCACCTCCATGTAGAGCTCCTGCGGCACAGCAATGTTGACCTTTGTTCCCGCGGACAGTATCGCCTTTGCAAGCTCCACCTGCGTGGCGCGGATGGGAAAGCCGCCGCTGTGCCAGTGAGAATACAGCCCGCCCACCATGAGCCATACCGCCTCCTGCGGCTCGTACTCTGCCGGCATTACAAAGCCGTCGTCAAAGGGCAGTGTGCTGAGTAACTGAGATGACATATCTTTTCTCTCCTTCGCTTTATATTATTTATTTTTGTCCCGGCCCCGGCGGCGCTTGCCGCGCCGGGGCCGTTTTTTCTCACTTGTGCGTATACTCCGTGCCGAATGTCTCCCGCATCGCGCGGATCTTGGCCTTGGCCGCAGCCTCTTCCTCGGTGAAGGGTGCCGCGTCAAAGTTGTGCGCAAGCGGTCCCATCAGATACGCCATCAGTCCGCGCTGGGTGTGCAGCCGGTTCTCCGCTTCCGTCCACAGCAGCGACCCTGCGAAGTCCATCGCATAGTCGGTCATTTCCTTGCCGCGCAGCGCCGGCAGATAATGCATCGTCTTTGCCCTGGGATTTATGGACAGCAGCTCCTCCGTCACCTGATAACCCTTGTCGATAAAGTCTCTGTAGTATATTTCAAAGTCGCTCTTGCTCTCCGTGCCCTCATAGCAGAAGCAGCCGGTATAGACATAGTCCGCGTTTGCCACAGCCTCCTTCGGGTCGCGCGTAAGCGTGATGCTGCCACCGCCCTCGGTGCAGGCCTGCTTTCTCCTTTCGGTGTTCCTGTCTATCATCCACTGAGGATTGCGGTCGTTCTCGCCGCCCAGCTCATAGCCCTCGGGGCTGCACAGTATCACGTTTGCGCCAAAGCGCGGAAGCAGCTTCGCAAGGTCGTTCGCGGAGGTCTCGCGCACGCCGGTCGCGCCGATGAATGCAAGCGTGACGTCCTTTATCTCCTTGCCCTCAGGAAGGTTTTCAAGTATGGTTATAAAGTCGCACAGCGTCTGGGTCGGGTGTCTGGTGTGATCCATGCCGTTGAAGAAGGGGACCGAGCATTTCGACACGAACTCCTCCATCTCAAGCGTCGGCCTCCAGCGCATTGCAATGCCGTCCACCATGCTGGAAATGACTCTTGCGGTGTCGCCGATGGTCTCCCGCTTGCCAAGGTGCAGCTCGCCGCCCTCGCCGCCGGTCAGATACTGCGCGTGTGCGCCAAGCTGAGTAGACGCTGTCTCAAAGGAGACTCTAGTGCGCGTGGAGTTGCCGTTGAAGATCATGGCCAGCGTCTCTCCGGCAAGCAGCTTGGGGCACTTGCCCGCCTTCGCGTCCTTTTTCAGCAGCATCGTCAGTTCCGCCATTGCGGTCAGCTCTGCCGTGGAATAATCCCAGCAGTCCATAAAATTTTTGAATTTTTTCACAGTTTTCCCCTCCGATATACGTTGCAGTTAAGCCTTTTTCCCTGGCTTGTGTTTATTTTAACCGCTGCGCGGCGGATCGGCAATTACCCGATATTGTGATCTTTTTCTCTACTCAGAATTGAGTAGTCCGCATACTCAGTCCTACTCATTGCCCGCAAAAAAGCGTCCCTTTTTTATTCGGATATTCTGTGTTATAATGTACCCATCGCAGAATGTAAGAGGTGCCGCATGAATGATCTTAGTCTGATCACAAAGGAAGAGTGGGCCATACTGGAGGATTTTAATCTCGACATATATGATACGCCCATCACACAGATATTGCTGCGCACACTTGAAAAGTGCCGCGCGCTCATTGATTATTCGCACTCTCTGACCTATCTTATCCGCTATGAAAACGGCCAGCAGACCAGCTTTCAGTATGAAAGCCCGGATATTCCGCAGCAATATCTGCGATTGTATGTGGAAAAGTTCATCATGACGGATTATATCAACTGGTATACCCGCAGTCCCAAGACCTCCGTTTTCCGTGAGTCGGATATCGTGCCTGATTCTATCCGCCTCAACTCCGAATTCATGGCCGACTGGATGATGCCCATCGGATTATACCATGGCGCCGGGATGATCGTCAGCCGCAGCGGCATTAAATACGCGGGGCTTTTCCTCTACCGCAACGAGGGGGAGCCGAACTTTTCCGACCGGGATATGCAGATCCTGCGCGTCATACACGAACGCCTTTCCCACAAGTTCCACAATCATTTCCCGTCCGGTCTGCCCACTGAGGGTCTGAATCCAAGCTCCGCAAACATTATCACCATCGACGCTCGTCTCACCGCGCGCGAGAAGGAGATCCTCTCCTGTATCGACTCCGGAATACTGCGCAGTCATATGGCGGAACACCTTTGCATCACCGAAAACACGCTCAACAAGCACCTTGCAAATATTTACCGCAAGCTCGGCGTGAATTCGTTTGAACATCTTATCCAGATCATAAAGGCCCGCAGCACGGATGCCTGACGCGCCCGCGCTTACCGCCTCCTCTCCCCTATATACACCAAGCCGGAGGGCCGCGTTGCGGCTCTCCGGCTCCAGTATGTCAAAAAAGCCTCGCAGAGTTTCGCGTCCGCAGACGCGAAAGCAGTATAATTTGTTTTCTGCCGCGACATGTGCGTGGCAGAAAACACTTTGCGCGGAGTGAGCGTCGAATTGTCCGCTATCAGCGGACAACAGAGGCGCAGAACGCAGCGAAGCTTTCTCGAAAAAGTGGTAAAGCCACTTTTTCGACAGTCTCAAGCTGGAGGGCCGCGTTGCGGCTCTCCGGCTCAATTCATATTTCACATTCTTTTTTACTCCGCCCGGAATATCACGGGGCGGCCGTCAATGGCGAGCTTTCCGCCCTCCACCTTCACTTCTCTTCCGTCGATGAGGTTTTCATACGTTCCGTCCGGCACGGGCACGGCGGCATCGCCGCTCTCCGCCTTGAGGCTGAACACGCCCACAAAGCGCCGTCCGTTCCCGCCGCGCTGGCACACGGCAATGTCGTGCGCGTCGTCAGCCTGCGCCTCATACCAGTCCGCGCCGCCGAACTCGCGGCTTTTTATCTCGTACAGCCGCCGCATGAGGCCGCTTATATCGTGCCCCGCGCGGTCTATCGGCTCGCGCTCGAAAAGGCTGGGCGTGTGGTCGTTTTCAAACTCCTGCCCGGCGTAGATAAGCGTCGTGCCCTTCATGAAATACAGGAAGGCCGTGTAGCTTTCAAGCGCCCGCTCGTCCTTCACGAAAGCGCATATGCGCGGCTGGTCGTGGTTTTCAAGACAGCGCAGCTTGTTGTAGTTCGCGGGATACGCCCCCTCCTGATAGTTCAGGAAGTCCAGATAGTGACTCAGCGCGATCTCCCCGCGCAGATACTTGTCGAATACCTCCCGCGTGTCGTAGTCATACTCAATGTCGAACGCGGAATAGGCGTCGTAGTCCAGCATGGAATATATCCCCACGCGGCGCGCGTGACAGCCGTAGCTCTGATGCACCGTTTCGCCCAGCCACACGCAGCCCGGCCGCACCTCCTCAACGGCGCGGCGCGCCGCCTCCCAGAACTCCAGCGGCACGAAGGACGCCACGTCGCAGCGGAAGCCGTCCACTATCTCCGCCCACATTTTAAGCGAGCCTATCTGGTAGTCCCACAGCGCGCGGTTTTCATAGTCAAGGTCTATCACATCCGCCCAGTCGCCTATCTTGTTGCCGGGGCGGCCGTCCTTCCCGTGGAAGAAGAACTCCGGGTGCTGCGCATACAGCGTGGAGTCGGGCGAGGTGTGGTTATATACGACGTCTATCATGCACTTCATGCCGCGCGCGTGTATCTCATCCACCAGCGCTTTGAAGTCCTCCATCGTGCCGTAGGCCGGGTTCACCGTGCGGTAATCCCTGTTCGCGTAGGGGCAGCCGAGGCTCCCCTTCTTCCCCTGCACGCCGATGGGGTGTATCGGCATGAACCATATGATGTCCGTGCCCAGCGCCTTTATCCTGTCAAGATCGGGTATCACCGCGCGAAACGTCCCCTCGGGAGTGTGGTTGCGGACATATACGGAGTATATGACCTGATTTTGAAGCCTGATATCGGTGTTTGCTGCCATGATTACTCCTCCTTACACTATAAATCCGCCGCCGAGCAGCCTGTCGCCGTCATACAGCACGGCGGACTGCCCGGCCGCCGGGGCACGCACCGGCTCGTCGCAGACGATGCGCACCGTGCCGCCGTCGTTATAGACCGTGCACGGCGGGTTTTCCCATTTCGTATGCCGCACGCGCACGCTCGCGCGTATTGGCTTGTCCGGCGCGTCGATAAGCCAGTTGAAATCGCGCGCCGTGACCTCCGTTTTGAAAAGCTCCTCCCACAGCGCAAGCTCCACCGTGTTCATGCGCGCGTCTATGCGCGAAACGTACACCTTGCGCCCGTCTATCATGCCGGGGCGGCGCTGGCCGACGGTGTAGCGGTATATCCCCTCGTGCCGGCCCACGACCTCGCCGTGGAGCACGAAGTCGCCCGCGCCGGGCAGTTCCGCCCTGCGGCCGAGCCACCCTATGTAATCCTTGTCCGGGATGAAGCATATCTCCATGCTGTCGCCCTTGTGCGCGACGGGAAGCCCGAACTCCTCCGCCATGGCGCGCGTCTGCGTCTTTTCAAGCTCCCCCAGCGGGAACACGGCGCGCGCTGCCTGCTCGCGCGTGAGGCGGCAGAGCATATAGGTCTGGTCGTTCGACGGGCGGCCCTTGTATATCGCGCCGTTTTCCGCGCGTGCATAGTGCCCCGTGGCGACGAGCTCCGCCCCGCGCCTGTCCGCCGCGGACAGCAGCGTCTTGAACTTCACGGAGGGGTTGCATATCACGCAGGGGTTCGGCGTCTCGCCGCGCAGATAGCAGTCCGTGAACGGGCGGCACACGTTTTCCTCCAGCGCCGCGCGCACATCTGCGACCTCCAGCTCTATCCCGGCAAACTCGGCCGTCTCCACCGCGTCGCGCAGAGCGTTTTCGTCGGTGTTGTCCATATAAAGCCCGATCACCTCATGCCCGGCGTTTTTCAGAAGCATGGCCGACACGGCGGAGTCCACCCCGCCGGAAAAGCCGAGTACTATCCTGCTCATTTTCTTTCCCCGCTCTCCACGTATATCATCAGCACCGATATGTCCGCCGGCGACACGCCCGATATGCGCCCCGCCTGACCGAAGCTCACGGGCCGTATTTTTTTCAGCTTCTCGCGCGCCTCTATGCGCAGGCCCGGCACATCGTCGTAATCTATGCCCTCCGGCAGGCGGCGCTCCTCCATGCGCGTGAACTCCTCCACCTCGCGGAGCTGCCGCTTTATGTACCCGTCGTATTTCAGGCGTATCTCCGCCTGCTCCGTCACGGCGGGCGGCAGAGGCGCGCGCTGCGGGTCGAAGGGCGCGGTGTCGGCATAGCTCACCTGCGGCCGCCGGATAAGATCCGCCAGCGACACTCCCGTGCTCACGCCCGCCGTGCCGCGTGCCGTAAGCATCGCGTTCAGCGCCTCCGACGGCGGCGTGTGCGTTTTTTCAAGACGCTTGAGCTCCGTCTCCACGGCGGCATATTTCTCCTGCACTGCCTGATACCGCGCCTCGCTCACCAGTCCTATGCGCCGCCCTACCGGCGCAAGGCGCTGATCCGCGTTGTCCTGCCGGTGCAGCAGCCTGTACTCGCTGCGCGAGGTCATCATGCGGTACGGCTCGTTCGTGCCCTTGGTCACAAGGTCGTCGATAAGCGTGCCTATGTACCCGTCGCTGCGGCGGAGGATGAGCGGCGGCTCGCCCTTCAGCTTCAGCGCCGCATTCACGCCTGCGACGAAGCCCTGCGCCGCGGCCTCCTCATAGCCTGACGAGCCGTTGAACTGCCCCGCGCCGTACAGCCCAGATATCTTCTTGCATTCCAGCGTCGCGTAAAGCTCCGTCGGGTCAACGCAGTCATATTCTATCGCGTAGGCGCAGCGCGTCATCTCCGCGTGCTCCAGTCCCGGAATGGTGTGCAGCATCTCTATCTGCACCTCCTCCGGCAGCGACGAGGAAAAGCCCTGTATGTAAAGCTCCTCCGTGTTCAGGCCCATCGGCTCCACGAAGAGCTGGTGGCGCGGCTTATCGGCAAAGGTCATCACCTTTGTCTCTATGCTCGGGCAGTAGCGCGGCCCCACGCCCTCTATGACGCCGGAGTATATGGGGCTGCGGTCGAGATTTGCGCGTATCACCTCATGCGTGCGCGCGTTCGTGTATGTGAGATAACATACCGCAGAGTTCACCGGCGCGCTTTCCGTTGAGAACGAAAACGGCTGGGGCTTTTCGTCGCCGGGCTGTATCTCCATCTTTGAAAAGTCCACCGTGCGCGCGTTCACGCGCGGCGGCGTGCCCGTCTTGAAGCGGCGCAGCGTCAGCCCCAGCTCCTTCAGCCGCGGGCCGAGGGCCGTCGCCGCGGACAGTCCGTCCGGGCCGGAGGTCCGCAGCACCTCCCCCACGATGGTCCGCCCGCTCAGATACGTGCCCGTCGCTATCACCACGGCGCGGCAGGCGTACACCGCGCCTGTGTGCGTCGTCACGGAGACGACGCGCCCGTCCTCCACACCTATATCCACGACCTCCGCCTGCTTCAGACGCAGGTTCTCCTGAAGCTCCAGCGTGTGCTTCATTATCTCCTGATAACGCCGCCTGTCAGCCTGCGCGCGCAGGGAATGCACGGCTGGCCCCTTGCCCAGATTCAGCATACGGTACTGTATGCAGGCCCTGTCCGCCGCCTTTGCCATTTCTCCGCCGAGGGCGTCCAGCTCACGCACGAGATGGCCCTTCCCCGTGCCGCCTATCGCCGGGTTGCACGGCATGTTGCCCACGGAGTCAAGATTCACCGTGAAGCACACCGTGTCCAGCCCCAGCCGCGCCGCGGCCAGCGCCGCCTCTATCCCCGCGTGCCCCGCGCCTATCACCGCGACGTCGCATTTTCCCGCATCGTATTTTATCAACGGAATTACTCCCATACTATAATAATGAAATATTATATTCCCTGCCGCGCCGCGCGTCAAGAATCGGTATTGACGTATGCCGCCCATATACAATATAATTTATACAGTATTCATCGCATCGCGTTCACGGCGGAACATTATCCCGGCGGCGGAGTCTATAAGGTATAGAGCTATCGGCAGGAGGTATCGTCATGGCGAAAATGAAACGGCCCATATCGGTTTTCCTTGCGGCATTGTGCATTTATGTCTGCCTTGCCGCGGCGCTGCCCGCATCGGCGCAGGCGCAGGAGCTTGGCTACAGTCCCATTACGAAGGTGCTGGCCACGACCACGGCTACGCCTGTCGCGTCGCAGAACGCGCTGGAGATCGGCGGTGCGACGAGCACGAGCGGCTGTTATTTCACCGGCATAAGCTGGTATGACAGCGCGGGGCAGTTCATCGACGGGGCGTTCACGACGGATTACGCCACGGTGAACATCCGCCTCGACGCGGCCCCCGGCTATTACTTTGCCGAGGGGATGGAGGCGTATCTCAACAACTCCGCGGTCGAGTACACGATATACGACGGCGGGAACTACGTCATCCTTTCGCGCACCTACGCCCCCGACGTGTGGGCGCCCACCATCATAAAGCACCCCGGCGGCGAGACCGTGGACGAGGGCGGCTGGTGCTCCTTCGTGGCGACGGCGTCCTCCGCCGACGCAAGCTCATGGACGCTTGTGGACGCCAGCGGGAAGAGCTATACTATGGAGCAGCTCGCCGCGGCCTATCCGGGGCTGACCTATTCCGAGTCCATGGGGAAGATAGTCATTCACAATATCCCCTCCGCGCTCGACGGCAGCAAGATATACTGCACCTTCTCCGGCTCCGGCGGGAAGAAGGACACCAATGCCGCCTCGCTTAAGGTGAAGTACGACAAGCCCTCCCCCAGCCCGTCGCCCACGCCCAGTCCGACGCCGTCTCCCTCCCCCAGCCCTGCGGCATCCGGCGCGGACGCCTCCGGCGATGCGCATGAGCACAGCTTTTCCCGCGCGTGGAAGCATGACGCGGACAAGCACTGGCACGAGTGCGAATGCGGCGAGAGGTCTGACGAGGCCGCGCACGTGATGAACTGGACCGAGACGCGCGCCGCCACGAAAAAGCAGCCCGGCGAGGAATCCGGCGAGTGCGGCGTGTGCGATTATACGGCTACGCGTGAGGTCGAGTATGAAAAGCCCGCCTCAAGCGGCCGGTGGATACTCTATGTCGGCATCGGCGTCGCTGCGCTGGTGGTCGTGCTGATGCTGCTGTCCTCCGCGCGGCAGAAGCGCGCCGCGCGCCGCCGTGCACAGGCCCGGCGCAGGAGGTATTACGACGAGCAGTAAAACACGCCCCTTGAGGGCAAGCTGAAATGACCCGCCGTAAACCGGCGGTATACAAAAAGCTTCGGGAGTGTATTTTCAACACTCCCGAAGCTTTTATTCTTGCTTCAATTACTCTGTCAGCGTTATCGGCGACGCGCTGTATACGAATATCATCGCGTCATACAGCTCCGCCGGGATATCCGCCGTCCTGTACGACTGCGGCAGAAGCTTCATCAAAAAGGTATATCCCTCGCCGAGGCTTCCCATCGTCATCGCCGAGTGCAGCAGCGTGTACGTCTCGCCGCCCTCGCTCACTCCGGCAAAGTCCAGATAATAGCTTCCGCCAAGGCGCTTCGCCTGCGCCGCCAGCGGGTCGGCGGAGCAGAAGCTGTGGTTCCCGCGGCCGATCCCGTCGCTGCTGTTGATGTTGCAGCGCGTTTTGAAGAAGTCCGTTCCTATGACGAAATATCCGTCGCCGAAGCGCTCTTTCAGGTGCGCGCCCATCGGCGTATAGTACGGCGCTTTCGCCGCGACGTGCCCGTCGTGGCCGGATATCATTATCGCGCCGCGGCCCTGCGCGCTCTCCCGCGCGGATATCCATGCGACGTTCTCCGCCATGAAGCCGTCGCGGATGTTGTTGTATTTGATGTAGTCGTCGCCCGCGTGCGCCCGTGCAAGCTCCGCCGCCTGCAGCGCACATTCCGCGGCATGCAGCGCGTATTCATATCCCTCCGCGCCGTCATAGCCTGCGGCGTTGTCTGTAAGCTCATCATGCACGGCGCTGACTATGTCAAAATCCGCGCTCTCGCACAGCGCGGAGAACGCCCCATCGTCCTCGGCAAGGGCGTCCAGCTTTTCCGCCGCCGAAAGCTCATCCAGCACGCCGTTTTCCGCGCAGAACCCGCTCAGCAGGCGCAGATCTGCGTCAGGGTTCTGCATGTCGAAGCCGTAGAAGCTCAGCTTTTCGCCCTCCGCCGCGCCGTCGTTGTATGCGCGCATCCACTCTATGAGCTGTTCCATCTCGCGCGTGTGGTAGATGGTGAAGGAAAGGCCGTTCAGCGCCTCCGCCGCCGTGCCCGCGCCACCCTTGATGTATTCGTCCACCCCCGCGGCCTCGCCGAAGTCGGCCTCCAGCGCGAAGGAGCGCACGCCGTATTCCTCCGTCAGCCGCTCCAGCACATCGCGCCGCAGACGCTGGAACTCGGCGTTGCCGTGCGTGGCCTCACCCAGCGCGATGATCCCGGCCCCCTCGCGCACGGTCAGGGCCTCGACGGGGGCTGCATACGCGTCCACATCGTCTATCCTCTTCGCCGCCTTTATCTGCGGAACATATATCCACGCCGCGTCTGCCGCCGCGATCAGCAGCACCAGCGCCAGCAGCAATATCCCGAGTATTTTTAATATTTTCCCTATGACCTTCATTTTTTCTCCCAAAATATAAGTTTATTCCCCGTAAGCAAAGCCCCCGGCCGCGGCCGGAGGCTTTGCCCTTTTCCTTATGCGAGGTTGAGGTGCTTTTTCAGCAGCATCGTCGTTGGGAAATAGAATATCGCGCTCAGCGCCGCGGATGAAACTATGTTGCCCAAAAAAACGATATGCGCCGCCGTCAGCATGCTTCCGGTGTCGATCGGGTCTATGCCGGTTCTGTTTATCACGCCCAGCACGAAGCCGGTAAGCACCGACACCACTATGGCTATTGCGAAGAAGGCAAGCACGCTCCACATGCCCCGGCGGTTTGCGAAGCACTGACCGATCGCCATCGCAAGGTAGAAGTGCAGGCAGGTTGACACGGAGGCGAGAAACAGCGCCGCCGCGAACTCAAGGATGTAGCCGATGATGTTGCCCACGCCCACATTGTTCAGAATATCCTTCACGCCCTGCATGACATAGCGCAGCTCCTCGCCCGTGAAGGCGAAGCTCGCGCTGACGGTCATCAGCACTATCATGGCCAGCACGCAGACCACGGCGGTCGCAAGGAACCACACGAAGGAGACGATGAGCTTTGCCCACACCAGCGCGTCCACGCTGACCGGCAGGGTGAACATCATATACCCCTCGCTGCCGAGGAGGTTGTTGTAAAAGCGCTGTATCATCACCACGAACGCCATCACGCACACGGCAAAAATGCATACAAAGAACGCCATCAGCGTCGCTACGAACACTGCCGTCAGAAAGCCGTAGTCCTCCGCCTTGTCCAGCATCATCACAGACACGCCGGACAGCGCCGCCAGCGCCACCACGGCCGCCATCAGCGGCAGCATCTTGCGCGCCGTGGCCTTGAATTCGTATTTTATAAGCTTGCTCAGCATTTGAATACCTCCCTGAAGAGCGCGTCCACGCTCTTTCCGTGCTTCTCTCTTATCTCATCCACGCCGGACTGGAGCACCACCTTGCCCCTGTTCACAAATATAACCTCGTCCAGCACGTTCTCCACGTCGCTTATAAGGTGCGTGGATATCACGACCGCGGCCTCCGGGTCATAGTTTCTTATGATCGTGTCGAGGATATAGTCCCTCGTGGCCGGGTCAACGCCGCCTATCGGCTCATCCAGCAGGTAGAGCTTCGCCCTGCGGCTCATAACAAGGATGAGCTGCACCTTTTCCTTCGTGCCCTTCGACATCTGACTAAGGCGCTGCTTTTCCGGCAGGTTGAGGCGGCCTATCATGTCCGCGCATCTCTCGCGGTCAAAGTCCGCGTAGAATTCGGCGTACAGCTCCATAAGCTGGGCGACGGTCATCCACTCGGGCAGGTGCACCTTGTCGGGCAGATAGCTCACCGCGGCCTTTGTCTCGGCGCAGGGCGCCTTCCCGCGGACGAGAATCTCTCCGCCGTCCGGCGTCAGAAGCCCGTTCGCCAGCTTTATCAGCGTCGTCTTGCCGCTGCCGTTCGGCCCCAGAAGGCCGACTACGCGCCCCGGCTCTATCGTCAGGTTCACGTCCTCCAGCGCCTGCAGGCTGCCGTAGCGCTTGGATAATCCCTTGCATTCAAGTACTGCTGTCATTTTTCCGTGTCCTCCCTTTCGCTGCTTTCGAGCAGCCTGATTATTTCCTCTCTGCTGTAGCCTATGCGCCGCATGGAATCCATAAAGCTTTTTATGTTCTCCCGCGCCAGCGCCTGCTTTGTGTTCTCTATCACTGTCATGTCCTCCGTCACATATCTGCCGCTGCTTCTCTGCGTATATACAAGGCCCTGCCTTTCAAGCTCCTGAAAGGCGCGCTGCATCGTGTTGGGGTTCACGCCCGCTTCCGCCGCCATGTCGCGCACCGCGCTCAGCCGCTGTCCGCGCACGAACTCGCCCGAAACTATCGCCAGCTCTATCTTATATACAAGCTGCGTGTATATCGGCATGCTGCTGTCAAACTGCCAGTCCATGTCGCACCTCCTTTGTGTCACTGTATTAAGCGATTAGTACAATAACACGGTAATACACATTTGTCAAGAGGAAATTGAAAAAAACGAAAAAAGAGCTGCAGCGATTTTTTTGCTGCAGCTCTCCCAATATCATCTTTTCATCTTTTTCCCTTGGGGCTTTCCTTACTGCCCTGCAGCTTTTGCCCTCCGCGCGTCAGTCGTGGCAGTGGTCGCAGTCGTGTATTTCAAGCTCCTTGGGGTCGTATGCGATGCCGTTTCTGTCGTAGTAATCCTTGACGGCGGCGCGCACGGCCTCTTCCGCAAGGACGGAGCAGTGTATCTTCTGCGGGGGCAGCCCGTCCAGCGCCTCCACAACGGCCTGATTGGAAAGCTCCAGCGCCTCCTTGACGGACTTGCCCTTTATAAGCTCCGTCGCCATGGAGCTCGTCGCTATCGCGCTGCCGCAGCCGAATGTGTTGAACTTGCAGTTGGTGATGATGCCGTTGTCATCGACCTTGATATACATGCGCATGATGTCGCCGCATTTCGCGTTGCCGACCTCGCCGATGCCGTCGGCGTCCTCAAGCTTGCCGACGTTGCGCGGATTCTGGAAATGGTCCATGACCTTGTCGCTGTAAAGTGCCATTGTTCTGTCTCCTTCTCTTTATTATTCAAGTCGTTTCCGTTTGTTTTATACTTATATAAGGTGCTTTCTCTCGCCCTTTTCAAGCTCGTCCCACACGGGGGACATGTTTCGCAGATACTCCACGACCTTCGGCACGGTGGCGATGATGTGGTCTATCTCCTCCATGGTGTTATACTCGCCTATCGACAGGCGCAGGGAGCCGTGCGCCACCTCATGCGGCAGGCCGAGACTAAGCAGGACATGACTCGGGTCGAGAGAGCCGGACGTGCACGCCGAGCCGGAGGACGCGCATATGCCATTCATGTCCAGCATCAGAAGCAGGCTTTCGCCCTCGATGCCTTCAAAGCACATATTCACCGTGCCGGGAACGTGGTGCTCAAGACTGCCGTTTATTTTGCTGTGAGGGATCTTGGAAAGCTCCGTGAAGAGCTTGTCGCGCATGGGGATTATCTTGGCGGTATTGGCCGCCATGTTGTCGCACGACTCCTTCAGCGCCGCGGCCATGGCCGCGATACCGGCGACATTTTCCGTGCCGGCGCGCTTTCCGCGCTCCTGCGCGCCGCCCTCGATGAGGTTGAACAGCGGCACGCCCTTTTTCGCGTACAGCACGCCCACGCCCTTCGGCGCGTGGAACTTGTGCCCGGACATGGACAGCATGTCTATATTCATCGCCTCAACGTCGATGGGCATGTGCCCCGCAGCCTGTACGGCGTCCGTGTGGAAGGGCACACCATGCGCACGGCACAGCGCGCCTATCTCCGTGATGGGCTGAACGGTGCCAATCTCATTGTTGGCGAACATCACCGTCACAAGGCAGGTGTCGTCTCTCAGCGCCGCGGCGACGTCCTCCGCGCGCACGACGCCGTCCGCGTGCACGTCCAGCAGCGTCACGTCATAGCCCTCTTTCTCCAGCTTTTTCAGCGTGTGCAGCACGGCGTGGTGCTCAAACGCGGTGGAGATGATGTGCTTCTTTCCCTTCCTCGCGCCTACCTTTGCCGCGGACAGGATGGCCTGATTGTCGGCCTCGCTTCCGCCGGAGGTGAAGTATATCTCTCTGGGGCTTGCGTTGATGCATGCGGCGACGGTCTCCCGCGCGGCGTCAAGCCCCTCCTTCACGTCCTGCGCGAAGCCGTAAAGGCTGGACGGATTGCCGTACTTCTCCGTGAGGTAGGGCAGCATTGCGTCAAGCGCTGTCTTGCTGACGCTGGTGGTCGCGGCGTTGTCTGCGTATACGAACATTTCTCTCTTTCCTTTCCTTATTTTATTTTCTCCATTTATCCCCCGTGAGCAGATCTTCAAGACTCACGGTGTCAAGATATGCGTTTATAATGTCGTCAAGCTCCATCCACATGGGTACGGTCATGCATTCGCCGGCCCTTTCGCAGCAGACGCTTCCGCTTTTGATGCACGACACCGGCGCGAGGTTGTCCTCAATGCAGCGCAGGATATCGCCCACGCCGTACTCCGCCGGGGTTCTGTTGAGCTTATAGCCGCCCTCCTTGCCGCGCGTGCTGTCCACAAGCCCGGCCTTTTTCAGACTGCTTACTATTATCTCCAGATACTTCATCGACACGCGCTGCCTGTCCGCGATGGTCTTGAGCGAGATGTACCCCTCGTCCGGGTGCTGCGCCAGATCAAGCATCACGCGCAGGGCATAGCGCCCCTTGCTGGTCACATTCAAACCGAAAGCGCCTCCTTACCATACCATATATCATACGGCTTTTCATACGGCTTTCGCCGTGCCTAATTCCTATGTTTATAATTTACCATAAAGTCAGTAGGTATTAAATAGACATACGCAACATTTTCGTAAAACTGCTGTGCAAATTTTGCACAGCAAATTTCAAAAAACCTCTTGCTTTATTTCGCTAATGTGGTATTATAGCAGCGTGCTAACAAGTTAGTAAGTAAATGAAGTAAAAAACATTTGACCTGACAACTACGGAGGAACAAAAAATGAAAAAGATACTTTCCATGATTCTCGCACTGACCATGATCTTCGCGCTGTGCGCCTGCGGCCAGTCCGCCGCCCCCGCTGCGACGGAAGCTCCCGCTGCCGCAGATACCGCCGCCCCGGCAGAGGCCGCCGACAGCGACCTTGCATACGTGCAGGGCAAGGGCACTCTCATCGTCGGCATCACCGACTTTGAGCCGATGGATTACAAGAACGACGTCGGTGAGTGGATAGGCTTCGACGCCGACATGGCGAAGGCCTTCGCGCAGTCCCTCGGCGTTGAGGCGGAGTTCATCGAGATCGACTGGGACAACAAGATCCTTGAGCTGAACAACAAGAGCATCGACTGCGTCTGGAACGGCATGACCCTCACGCCCGAGGTCCTCAACTCCATGGGCTGCTCCGAAGCGTACTGCAACAATGCGCAGGTCGTCGTTGTCAAGGCTGATGTCGCCGACCAGTACCAGACGGTTGAAAGCCTTTCCGACCTTGCGTTCGCGGTCGAGGCCGGTTCCGCCGGTGAAGAGGCCGTGAAGGCGCTGGGTATTGAGCCCACCGCCGTGCAGACTCAAGCCTCCGCGCTTATGGAGGTCAAGGCCGGCACTGCCGACGCCTGCGTCATCGACCTTCTCATGGCCGGCGCAATGATCGGCGAGGGCACCAGCTACCCCGATCTGACCTACACTGTTGAGCTTACCAGCGAGGAGTACGGCGTCGGCTTCCGCACCGGCAGCGACCTTGCCGCCGCTCTCAACGACTTCTTCAAGGCCAGCTACGCCGACGGCAGCATGCTCGACATCGCAAAGACCTACGGCGTGCAGGAATCCGTTATTGCAAAGTAAGTCGAATCAGTGTATTATTAAGCTATCGTGCTAGCAGGATAAAGCAGAGGGCGCGCCCCTCTGCTTTGCCCGCGTGAAAGACGCTTTAGTGTGCAGGCTGCTGTACGCGTAAACTATTACATATGAGGTTCGCCATGTTCCAGACCGTTCTCGCTTCCCTCTCTCTGGGCTTCCTGAAATCCCTGGAGATATTCGCGCTCACGCTTTTGGGCGCGATCCCGCTCGGGCTTGTGATATCGCTCGGCTCGATGAGCCGGTTCAAGCCGCTGAATTATTTTGTCAAGCTCGTCGTGTGGGTCATCCGCGGCACGCCGCTGATGCTCCAGCTTCTGCTGATCTACTACGGCCCCGGCATCGTGCTGGGCAACAACTGGTGGGGCAGCGGCGCGGGCGGGCGCTTCCTCGCGGCGATGGTCGCCTTCATATTCAATTATGCCTGCTATTTCTCGGAGATATTCCGCGGCGGCATTGAGGGCGTTCCCCGCGGACAGCGCGAGGCCGGGCAGGTGCTTGGCATGACGAACACGCAGATATTCTTCAAGGTCACGCTGATGCAGGTTATAAAGCGCATCGTGCCGCCTATGGGCAACGAGATAATCACTCTTGTCAAGGACACCTCGCTCGTGCGCGTCATCGCCGTGTACGAGGTGATGTGGAACGGGCAGGCGTTTATCAAGTCCGCCGGTATAATCTGGCCGCTTTTCTTCACGGGCGTGTACTACCTCGCGTTCAGCGGGCTGCTGACGGTGCTGCTGTCGCGGCTTGAGAAGAAGCTGGACTACTTCAAAGTGTAAGGAGGAAGAGATATGGCTTTGCTTGAAGTGCGCGATCTCCACAAGAGCTTTGACGAGCTGGAAGTCCTGAAGGGCATCAGCTTCTCGATGGAGCGCGGAGAGACGCTTTCCGTCATCGGCCCCTCCGGCGGCGGGAAGACCACGCTTTTGCGGTGCATGAACTTCCTTGAAATGCCGGATTCCGGCCTTATCACCGTCGGCGGCGACGTGCTGTATTCCTCCGATGAGGATCACCGCCTGACAGAGGACGAGATCCGCCGCAACAGGCTGCATTTCGGCCTTGTTTTCCAGAACTTCAACCTCTTCCCGCAGTACACCGCGCTTGAAAACGTGTCGCTCGCGCCGCGTCTCCAGGCGAAGGGGCGCGCGGATTACCGCGCCGGGAAGAAGGAGATAAACGCCGCCATCGAGGAGAAGAGCGTGGAGCTTCTGCGCCGCGTCGGCCTCGGCGACAAGCTGGACTTCTACCCCCACCAGCTTTCCGGCGGCCAGCAGCAGCGCGTGGCCATTGCGCGCGCCCTCGCCCTCACGCCGGAGGTGCTCTTCTTCGACGAGCCGACCAGCGCCCTCGACCCGGAGCTTACCGGCGAGGTGCTGAACGTCATAAAGCAGCTTGCGGGCGAGAAGATGACCATGGTCGTTGTGACGCATGAGATGAGCTTCGCGGAGGCCGTTTCCGACCGCGTCATATTCATGGCCGGGGGCACTATCGTCGAGCAGGGTCCGCCGTCGCAGATATTTGAAAACCCGCAGGAGGAGCGCACGCGCCAGTTCCTCAGCGGCTACGGCAATTGATCGCCGCGTATAATCGCACAATATGGATAACATTCAGCGCCCCGGATTTTTATCCGGGGCGCTCAGCTTGTCAAAAAAAGCCTCGCAGAGTTTCGCGTCCGCAGACGCGAAAGCA
>URPU01000020.1 GCA_900549865.1 uncultured Eubacteriales bacterium | reverse complement strand
CTTCGGCTGGGGCGAGCTTTGGGGCGTTGCCGACAGGACGGATTACGACCTGAGCACGCACGCAAAGCATTCCGGAGAGAGCATGGAATATCTGGATCCGGTTACAAACGAGCGGTATGTACCCTACTGCATTGAGCCGTCGCTGGGCGCCGACCGTGCGGTGCTGGCCTTCCTGTGCGAGGCCTATGACGAGGAGGAGATAGCCCCGGGCGATGTGCGCACGGTGCTGCATCTGCATCCGGCACTTGCGCCCTACAAATGCTCCGTGCTGCCCTTGCAGAAAAACAAGCTCAGCCCGGAGGCAAGAAGGGTATACGAGCTGCTGGCTAAGCATTTCCCGGTGGATTACGATGATGCGGGTTCCATCGGAAAGCGCTATCGCCGTGCCGATGATGTATATTGCGGATTTAAGCTCACTCAGATCGCCGCCGACGCTTTCAAGGCGGCCGAACTGCGTCATTATCGTGTCGAGGTCTATACCGTCCAGCTCTTCACCGGCCTT
This sequence comes from uncultured Eubacteriales bacterium, assembly GCA_900549865.1. GTDB lineage: Bacteria > Bacillota > Clostridia > Oscillospirales > Oscillospiraceae > Limivicinus. The sequence goes on along the minus strand of URPU01000020.1, from coordinate 28,684 downwards.
GTCGAGCGCGTCCGTATCCAGCCCGTTTATGACCTTTATCGCGCCTTGCAGCTTCTGCGGGTCAAGCTCCTTGAGCTGGAGACTGTACTTCTGCACGGTGGACGAAACCTGATCCAGCGTTTTCACCGCGGCGCGCACGCGCGGCGCGGCAAGAAGAATGGCAACCAAAAGCACGGCCGCCAAAACACCGTGCAGCATCAGCCGCCGCGCCTTAAACTCGGCCTCGCGGCGCTCCATCGCGTCAATGCGGCGCTGGAGGGAATCGATAAGCTCCCGCTCGGTCTGCGCATCCTGCGGCGCATCGGGCGCGCCGCCGTTATCCTTCACAAGCTTGTTTTCATCCATTTATAAAGCCCTCCTGCTCTTCATTCGCGGCCGGGGTCGGGATAGGTCATGTACGCCCCGCCCTCTATATCCTTCCATGTGAACACGCCGTTTTCAAATATCATATAGCTGTGGGGCGACGCCTCCTTCGGGATGGAGACGGAGCCGGGGTTGAGATATGTGATGCCGTCGCTCTCTTTGCAGACGGGGATATGCGTGTGGCCGCAGAGGACGATGCTTCCCCGCGGGAGTACGGGCGGGTTCTGGGGATTATACACATGCCCGTGCGTTGCGAATATCAAAGCGTTGCCGGCGTCCAGCAGGGCATACTCCGCCATTATCGGGAAGTCCAGCACCATCTGATCGACCTCGGCATCGCAGTTGCCGCGCACGGCCGAGATCTTATCGCAGTACTCATTCAGGCGGCGCGCAGTCTCGCGCGTGTCATAGCCGCGCGGAAGATCGTTGCGCGGGCCGTGATACAACAGGTCGCCCAGCAGGATGAGTCTATCCGCCCGCTCACGTTCAAAATTCTCCAACAGCAGCCGGCAGAAATGCGCCGAGCCGTGTATATCCGAGGCTATCATCCACTTCATAGGAGCCGCTCCTTTATACTACCATTCCTTTATACTTATTACAAAACCGGAGTATATATTATAATGAACTTTCCCTTGCGCGTCAATGCCGGGCGGGCGCGCCGCGCCAGTGTTTACAAAATATTTACCCGGCCACGGCGGCAGTGCGCGGCTATTGCGAAACGGTTGGGCGTGTGGTATAGTACAATATAAATATAAGAAATAATTAAGGGAATTGATATGAGCGCAGCAAAGGAAGATAAATATACATTGATGACGACCTGTCCCGTGGAGCGGCTGGTGTGCAGGATGGCCGTGCCGACGATAATATCCATGCTGGTGACGGGGCTTTACAACATCGTCGATACCTTCTTCGTGGGAAGGATAGGCAACGAGGCCACGGCAGGCGTCGGCCTTATATTGCCGATAATGGCGATAATCCAGGCGTTCGGCTTCTTCTTCGGGCAGGGCTCCGGCAACTATATCTCGCGCTCGCTCGGCGCGAAGCACATTGAAAAGGCCGAGGCCATGGCCGCGACGGGCAGTATATCCGCGCTGATATTCGGCGTGGTGCTGATGGCCGTGGGCTTCGTTTTCAAAAAAGGCGTGCTGTTCATCCTCGGCGCGCGGGAGGGGCTTCTCGACCCGCTGACGATACGGTACGCGGAGGAATACATGTGCATCATCCTGTGCGGCGCGCCGTTCATGTGCGTGTCGTGCGTGCTGAACAACCAGCTCCGCTTTCAGGGGAACGCCGTGTTTTCCATGGTGGGGCTTGTTTCGGGCGCGGTGCTAAACTGCGTGCTGGATCCGATATTCATATTCACGCTGGGCATGGATGTAAAGGGCGCGGCGCTGGCAACCGTCGTCGGACAGACGGTGAGCTGTCTGATGCTGTACGCAGGCACGCTGCGCTCCGACAGCCTGAAAATACACATCAAAAACTTCAGTCCGACCGCGTTCTATTACAAAAACATCTTTGTGGGCGGGCTTCCGTCGCTCATCCGGCAGAGTCTGAGCAGCGTGTCGGTGATGTGCCTGAACTCCGCGGCGGCAGCCGCCGCAACGGCCGCGCTGGCCGCGCAGACCGTGGCCGCGTTCACGGTGGTGAACAAGATAACCATGCTGGCGTTCTCGGCGCTGCTGGGCTTCGGGCAGGGCTTTCAGCCGATATGCGGCTTCAACTACGGGGCGAAGCGCTTTGACCGCGTGCGCGGGGGCTATCTTTTCTGCCTGAAGGTGTCATTTGTATTTCTTATCATCATGTCTGCGCTGGGCTACGCCCTCGCCCCCGGCGCTGTGGCGCTGTTCCGCGACGACGCGGACGTCATCCGCATAGGCACGACCGTGATGCGCTGTCAGTGCGCGACGTTCTGGCTCATCGGGCTTGTGGTCATGACGAACATGGTGTATCAGAACCTCGGCCGGGTCATTGGCGGGGCGGTGCTTGCAATGGCGCGAAACGGGCTGTATTTCATCCCCGCGGTGCTCATTCTGCCGCAGGTCATGAGCGTTCCCATATGGGGCGTGTACATCGCGCAGCCCGTCGCCGACGTGTGCGCATTTCTGACGGCACTGCCGCTGGCCGTGCACGTATGCAGGGATCTGAATCAGAAGCAGGCCGAGCAGGAGGCCGCGGAGGCCGCCGGGAAATTAGAAGTTATGTAAACCCATGCCGTTCAACACGGCATAACAATATATGGCCGCGGCAGGCGCGAAATGAGCGCAGCGCGGCGGAAGGAGAAGCGCATGAGCGTATTGAACGGGCTTGAGCCCAAAAGCGTATTCAAATTTTTTGAGGACATTTCGGCAATACCGCGCGGAAGCGGGAACACGAAGGCCGTCAGCGATTATCTGGCGGAGTTCGCGCGCGTGCGCGGGCTTGAGCACTATCAAGACGAGCTGAACAACATTATCATCATCGCGCCCGCGACGGAGGGCTATGAAAATGCGGAGCCTGTCATAATTCAGGGGCACATGGACATGGTGTGCGAGAAGGCCCCGGACTGCGCCAAGGACATGGAGAAGGAGGGTCTCGACCTCGCCGTCGAGGGCGACGTGGTATTCGCCCGCGGAACAACGCTGGGCGCGGACGACGGCATTGCCGTGGCGATGGCGCTGGCGGTGCTGGATTCAAAGGAGCTGCCGCATCCGCGCGTGGAGGCCGTGATAACCGTGGACGAAGAGGTCGGCATGGACGGCGCGATGGGCATAGACTTAAGCCCGCTCAAGGGGAAGATGCTGATAAACATCGACTCCGAGGACGAGGGGATATTCACCGTGAGCTGCGCGGGAGGGGCGCACGTGGAATGCACGCTGCCCGCCGCGCGCGAGGACTTTGACGGACAGGCGCTGGACATCGCCGTGACAGGGCTTCTCGGCGGGCACTCCGGCGCGGAGATAGACAAGGGCCGCGCCAACGCGAACATGCTTATGGGCAGACTGCTGTACGCTCTCGGAAAAGCGACGGAGTTCCGCCTTGTATCCGTCCGCGGCGGGCTTAAGGACAACGCCATCCCCACGGCGTCCTACGCCGCGGTCATCGTCTCCGACGCAGACGCGGCAAAGGCCGTGTGCGCGGAAATGGAGGCACAGTTCAAGGACGAGTACAGGGTCAACGACGGCGCGATATGCGTGAGCGTATCCGCGGGCGAGCGCGCCCCGGCGCTGGACAAGGCCGCGACGGAGAAGGCCGTGTGTATGCTCGTATGCATGCCGAACGGCATACAGGCGATGAGCGCGGATATTGCGGGGCTGGTGCAGACCTCGCTGAACCTCGGCATACTCACGACGCGCGAGGACGCGGTGTGCGCGTCGTTCAGCGTGCGCAGCAGCGTGGCAAGCCAGAAGCGGATGCTTATAGACCGGCTTGAATGCCTGACGGCGCAGCTTGGCGGCACGGTGAGCATAAGCGGGGATTATCCCGGCTGGGCCTACAGGCAGGACTCCCCTCTGCGCGATCTTATGGCGGAGGTCTTTACGGAGCAGTACGGCCATGCGCCCACCATCGCGGCAATACACGCGGGGCTTGAGTGCGGGCTGTTCCTCGGCAAGAAGCCGGAGCTGGACTGCGTATCACTCGGGCCGGACATAGACGAGATACACACCTTCCGCGAGAAGCTGCACATCGCCTCGACGCAGCGCACATGGGCGCTGCTCACCGAGACGCTGAAAAGAATGAAATAAGCGGAGCGGTAAACATCCATTGCCTCTCCCCTTGGGAGAGGTGGCCGAAGCGCAGCGAGGACAGAGAGGGAAAAGCTGCAAGCCCCTCTCAGTCACCTGCGGTGACAGCTCTCCCGGAGGGAGAGCCGAGTCTGTCGAAAAAGTGGCCCTGCCACTTTTTCGAGAAAGATTCGCTGCGTTCTGCGCCTCAATTGTCCGCTGACAGCGGACAACTCGACGCTCACTCCGCGCAAAGTGTTTTCCGCCACGCACATGTCGCGGCAGAAAACGAATTGTATTGCTTTCGCGTCTGCGGACGCGAAACTCTGCGAGGCTTTTTTGACAAGCTGAGCTCTCCCGGAGGGAGAGTCAAGGTCAGCCCCAGTTGCATTGCATATTGGCATAAGAAACGGAGAGTATCGGTATCGATACTCTCCGTTAACTGTTTTACGCCCATCCGGCAATTGCCGTGCGGCGCGTTTGGCTTATGCAATTATTCGGATGCAGCGCCGTACTGGGAGTAGATAGGATAGAACTCATCCCGCGCGGCGATGGCGCGGTCGCGCGCGACATTGGCGATGTCGCCGGGCTGCTCAAAGATGAAGCACCACTCGCGCGCGGCGTTATACGCGTCCTCCTCGGTATTGCCGAGGTCCATGAGGTAAAAATCCAGCTCAAGATATTTCATCTGGCCAAGCTCATGCTGCATGTACTTGAGCTGGCCGGTGAGAGTGGTGTAGTCAAGGGCGTTATTTGTGCACCAGCTGACAAGGGATGAGCGCCTGTCGCCCAGCCACTGGCACAGGCCGTAGCTCCCGTCGGCACGGGCGCTGAGGCGGAAGGTGGACTCCTTATATATATTCGCCATCACGCCGCAGGCCGCGGCGGGGCTGTAGCCAAGCTCGTTTATGCAGAAGTAATACACCATCTGCTCCGCCACGGGGTAGATAAGGTGCACGAGCATACCGTTTTGCGTGCACAGCTCGCCGAGGTTCGACCAGTTTATGTCGAAGGACGCCTTGCTGCCGTCAGGGCGGCAGACGACGGTGCGGAAGTATGTATCCGTCGCGGCGGTGACGATGCCGAAGTTCACGGCGCGCCCCGACTCGTCAAGCCAGAAGATTATATCCCCCGCTTCCGCCTGAAGCGTGCCGCCAAAGGGAACGCATTCCGTAAGCGGGCACTGGCCGAAGCCGTTGACCTGGGTGAGATAGCGGTACTGCATTTCGCAGTCGGGCAGGACGTCAAACATGCCGACGTCCGTCAGGCCGCTTGCGTCGGCACAGGTCAGCATGAAGCCGGTATTGGCGCTTTCGCCGTATATCACGCTCTGGAATTCCTCCGCAAAGCTGCCGGCCATGGAATAGTTCAGGGTGACGCCGTACTGCGCGGCGGCGGTGAAGCGGTTGCGCAGCTCGTCGTCCGGCGTGGAGCTGACGGGCGCATAGCGCAGGTAGTCAGCCTGCGCCGTGCCGGTGAGGTATATGTCACTGCGCGGCGTGGGCATGGGCGGCGGCGTTGGCGTCGGCTCCGGCGTGGGCTCAGGCGTTGGCGTGGGCGTCGCCGCCGGTGTTTCCGCGGGCGTGGGGGGCGGGGTGGACTCCGGTTCGGGCGTTGCCTCCAATGACTTCATATCGTCCACGGCACCGGCCATTATATCAAGCGCGTCGGAGACCTTCCCCTGCGCGCAGCCCGCAAGCAGCGGCAGAAGCATGAGGGCAGCAAGAACACATATGAGCTTTTTCTTTCGCATAGCGCCTCCTTTTTTCTGTGTCGGGCGTTGTCCGGGTCAGGCCGTGTGCGCGGCGGTATGCTGCGCGATCGCGCGGCGCAGGCTTGAACGGCGGAAGTAATACCACGTGAGCGCAAGGCCGCACAGCACCCACGAGACGGGATAGCACAGGTAGACGACGCGGATATCCGCGAAGAAGGGCAGAAGCGCCTCCAGCCAGAGGATGCGGAAAACGCAGATGCACAGCGCGCAGATGACCGTGACCTGCACCGCCTGCCCCGAGCCCCTCACGGCGCCGGAGAAGATATCCACGAAGGAATAGAACCACACGACCGGGAAGAGATAATACAGCATGTCGCGGCCGAAGGCGATGGCCTGCTCATCATCCGTGAAGATATGCATGAGCGGCTCAAAGAACACAAAGATAACAGCGCACAGCACGAGCACGCAGCATATGCTGAGCGCAAGCGAGACGCGGATGGCCTTCTTCATGCGGTCATACCGCCCGGCGCCGATGTTCTGCCCGACGAAGGTGGATATCGCCAGAGAGAGCGCCGCCATTGGCATATAGACAAAGGCGTCTATCTTCCCATAGGCCGTGGTCCCGGCCATGGCCACCGTGCCGAAGGCGTTTATCTTTATCTGCACGAGAAGATTTGAAATATTATACATGGAGCTTTGCAGCCCGCAGGGCACGGAGATGCGCACGACGTCCCACAGCGTGACCTTGTCCGGCTTCATGTGCAGCGGGCGCAGGGCATAGGACGGGTCAAGCTTCGTGAGGCGGATGACGACGAGCACCGCCGTGATGGTCTGCGCAAAGACCGTCGCCCACGCGGCGCCGGCCGCGCCCATGCCCAGCACGCCGACAGCCAGAATGTCCATGCCGAGATTGCCTAGGCCACCGATGGCAAGATAGATGAGCGGGCGGACGGAATCCCCCTCCGCGCGGATGAGCCCGGCCCCGACGTTGTAGACCAGCGTGATGATCGTACCGGCCATGTATATGCGCAGATAATCCTCAGACGGCTTCAGAGCCTCCTGCGGCATATCCATAAGGCCGAGGAGCTGCCGCGTGAACACGACGCCGACAAAGGTCATTATAGCGCCGATGATGAGGCTTAAAAGCATGGCTGAGTCGATAAGCTTTTTGAGGCTTTTATGGTCGCCCGCACCGTAATACATGGCGTAGAGCACGCCCGCGCCCGTGGCAAGGCCGAGGAAGAAGCCGATGAGCAGGTTTATCAGCACGCCGGTGGAGCCGACGGCGGCAAGCGCGGCATCGCCGCAGAAGTGGCCGACGACGGCGCTGTCTATTGAATTATAAAGCTGCTGGAGCAGATTAGTCAGCAGGATAGGCACGGAAAACTTTATTATGCTGCCGGTTATGGAGCCTTCCGTGAGATTGACAGGACTGGGTCTCATTTTAAATTTCTATTCTCCCTGAACTTGAAATGCCAAGGCATTCTATACCATGGTCGGGATAAATTCAAGAGGCCGGGTGTAACATTCCGGCCGGAACAGGCGCGATATCCGCTTAATTTACACTTTATTCTTATATATTCCGGCGCTTTGAGCGCGGCGCGCGGAAACGTACACCGCACAGTGCGGGCGGGCGTTTTACATTTTATTCACAAAAATTTTACCGTAACTTATTTTTTTGTTGAACTATTGCCGTGTTAGTGCTATAATATCGATACATCGGGGCTTCCGTTTTATGTAACGGAGGTCCGCAGAAAAGTTTTTTTAGGAGGAAATCAAATGAAGAAGTTTCTTGCACTGCTTCTGGCTCTGTGCATGGCGTTCGCGCTGTGCGCCTGCGGCCAGTCCGCCGCGCCCGCAGCCCCGGCTGAGGATGCTGCGCCCGCAGAGGATGCAGCCCCCGCGGAAGAGGCCGCGCCCGCCGAGAAGTCCGATGAGGACTACACCGGCAAGCTGGTCGTCTACTCCCCGCACGATGCTGACCCCCTGAACGCCGGCGTTGCTCAGTTCGAGGCGAAGTACCCCAACATTGAGGTCGAGGTCATTGCGGCCGGCACCGGTGAGCTGTGCCAGCGTCTCGTGGCCGAGGCAGCCAATCCCCAGGGCGACGTTCTGTGGGGCGGCGGTGCCGACACCCTCGCGGCTTACAACGATTACTTTGAGTCGTACGTCTGCGCGAACGACGAGTTCATCGGCGCAGAGTACAAGGATCCCAACGGCTACTGGATCGGCGAGTCTCCCCTGCCGATGGTGTTCATCTACAACAAGACCCTGCTGAGCGAGGACGAAGTCCCCACCACCTGGGAAGGCCTCTGCGATGAGAACCTCAAGGGCAGAATAGCTTACTGCTCCCCCTCCAAGTCCGGCTCCGCTTACACCCAGCTGTGCACCATGCTGTTCAGCCAGCCCTCTATAGAGGAAGGCTGGGCCCTCGTTGAGAAGTTCATTGCCAACCTCGACGGCAAGCTTCAGGACAGCTCCGGCAACTGCCACAAGCTCGTCGCTTCCGGTGAGTACGCCCTCGGCGTGACCATCGAGAAGTCCGCTGTTCTCTACAACGACAACCCCGACATCGGCTATGTCTACCCCGAGAAGAACTCCGCAGTTCCCGACGGTGTTGCTCTTATCAAGGGCTGCCCCAACGAGGAGAACGCGAAGCTGTTCATCGACTTCGTCACCAGCGCTGAGTGCCAGACCGCGCAGAACGCCGACTGGGCACGCCGCCCCGTGCGTTCCGACATCACCCCTGTCGGCCTGTGCTCCCTCGACGAGTGCAACGTTGGCACCTATGACTTTGATTACGCCGCCGCAAACCGCGACGCCATCAAGGAGCAGTTCAACGACCTCGTCGCCGGCTGATATCACACAGCCTTAATTTGATCCATTTACTGCGGGAGGCACCTTCCATGGTGCCTCCTTGCGGTATACGGCTGAAAAATATGCCGGGGCGCGCCGCGGCACATCTTTGAGTCGTATCTCAATACTTTTTATATATCTATATCGGAGGGCACTGTATGAGCAATCAAGTCATAATCAAGGACGCCGTAAAGCGGTACGGGGATTTCACGGCCTTAAACGGCGTGTCGCTGGACATCCGCGAGGGTGAGTTTTTCACGCTGCTCGGGCCGTCCGGCTGCGGCAAGACGACGCTTCTGCGCATGATAGCCGGGTTCAACTCCATCGAGGGCGGCGACTTCTACTTCGGCGACAAGCGCATAAACGATGTTCCCGCGCACAAGCGCGACATCGGCATGGTGTTCCAGAACTACGCCATCTTCCCGCATCTGACCGTGCGCGAGAACGTGGCATACGGCCTTAAGGCGCGCAAGATCCCGGCGAAGGACATAAAGCCGCGCGTGGACGAGGCGTTGGAGCTGGTGCAGATAGCCCACCTTGCCGACAGGAAGCCCAACGAGCTTTCCGGCGGGCAGCAGCAGCGCGTGGCGCTGGCGCGCGCCTTCGTCATCGAGCCGAGCGTGCTGCTGATGGACGAGCCGCTTTCCAACCTTGACGCAAAGCTGAGAGTGCAGATGCGCTCCGTCATCAAGAAGCTGCAGCGCCGCCTCGGCATAACGACGATATACGTCACGCACGACCAGGAAGAGGCGCTTGCCATTTCCGACCGCATCGCCGTCATGAAGGACGGGCACATCATGCAGATAGGCACGCCCAACGAGATATACGCAAAGCCGCAGAACCCGTTCGTGGCGGGCTTCATCGGCGTGAGCAACTTCCTCGAGTGCGAGGTCAACGCCCCCTTGGCAGGCAAAGCGGCCGTGAGCATAAAGAACGAGCTGAACATCACTGTGCCCGTGAGCCGCGCATACACCGGCAAGGGCAAGATATCCGCCCGCCCGGAGCAGCTTTTCTTCTCCGAAAGCGGAATGCCCGGCACCATCCTGTTCTCCACCTTCCTCGGCGACTTCATCGAGTATGAGGTGGAGCTGGACGACGGGCAGAACCTCATCGTCAACGAATACACCAAGGACACCGCCACCGTGCACAGCGACGGCGAGAAGGTGCATCTGAGCTTCGACCCGCTGCGCATCAGCCTGTACGACGCAAACGAGGAGGTGCTGAGCCTGTGAACAAACGACTCGGTTCCCGCTGGAGGCCGGATTTCTGGTTTTTCACGAAGCTGTTCGTGATAATTGCGATGTGCCTTTTCATCGTGTACCCGTTTTACACGATAATCACGAAGAGCGTGTTCTCAAACAAGGTCGATGGCATCACGCTTTATAACTTCAAGCGCTTTTTCACAAAGCCCTACTACTATCAGACGCTGCTGCGCTCGATGGTGGTGTGCTTTGCGACGGTGCTGACGACGACTATCGTCGGCGTGCCCATCGCGTATCTCATGACGCGCTACAACATCCCCGGCAAAAAGGTGCTGCACATCTTCATCATAATGAGTCTGATGAGCCCACCGTTCATCGGGGCGTACTCGTGGATAATCCTGCTGGGCCGCGCGGGCCTGCTGGCAAAGCTTTTTGCGAAGATCGGCCTTGTCGCGCCGACGATATACGGCCGCGGCGGCATCATCTTCGTGTTCACGCTGCATCTGTTCCCGTACATATACCTGTACACCTCCGGCGCGATGAACAGCATAGACAGCTCGCTTGAGGAAGCGTCGGAAAATCTGGGCATGAGCAAGCTGCGCCGCATATGGACGGTGACGCTGCCCGTCATCCTGCCGTCCATCCTCGCGGGGTGCATAATGGTGTTCATGACCTGCCTTGCGGACTTCGGCACGCCGATGCTGCTGGGCGAGGGCTACACTGTGCTGCCGGTGCTGGTATACAACGAATACATGTCCGAAAGCGCGACGGACCCGTACATGGCGTCCGCGCTGTCGGTGATAATCGTCATATGCTCGCTGACGATGCTGGCGTTCCAGAAGCTTGTCGTGGACAAGCGCAATTATATGATGAGCTCCCTGCGTCCGCCGCAGGAGACGAAGCTAAAGGGCGGCAAGCGCTTCCTCGCCTCCCTGCCGATATACATCGTCGTGGCGCTGGCCTTCCTGCCGCAGATAGTAGTCATGTGCCAGTCCTTCATTGAAAGGAGCTTCTCCGGCGTTATAAAGGGCGTCAACCTCAATAACTACCGCACCATTATGTCGCGCCTTGGCCGCAACATCCGCAACACCTATGTATTCTCGATAATCGCAATAGTGTTCATCATAATCGTCGGCATTCTGGTATCGTACATCCTTGTGCGCAAGAAGGGCAAGATTGCAAACCTCATAGACACGCTTATAATGTTCCCGTATGTTATCCCCGGCTCCGTCCTGGGTATCGGGCTTATAGTCGCGTTCAACCGCAAGCCCGTCGTTCTCGTCGGCACGGCGGCGATAATGATAATCTCCTACGTGATACGCAAGCTGCCGTACACGGTGCGCTCCGGCAGCGCGTTCCTTTACCAGATGGACCCATTCATTGAAGAGGCATCCATCAACCTCGGCGTGTCGCCGATGAAGACCTTCTTCACGGTGACGGCGCGCATGATGCTGCCCGGCATAATGTCCGGCGCTGTGCTGAGCTGGATAACCTGCATAAACGAGCTGTCAAGCTCCATCATGCTCTACTCCGGCAAGACGTCCACCATCGCGGTCGCAATATATCAGGAGGTCGTCCGCATGAGCGACGGCACCGCCGCGGCGCTGGCAACAATACTCACGCTGACGACGATAATATCGCTGGTCATCGTGTTCCGCGCGACGAAGGGCAAGGTGAAGATAGTCTGACAGGAGGCGCAAGGGTGCAGATAAAAAATGTGATCTTTGACATGGGCGGCGTGCTGCTGCGCTTTGACAGGGAATATTTCCTCACGGCGGCGGGCGTCGCGGAGGCCGACAGGAAGCTTCTTTTGAACAACGTCTACCTCTCCGTCGAGTGGGCGCGGATGGACCGCGGCTCAATGACGGAGGCGGAGGCCGCGGAGAGCATGTGCCGCCATGTGCCGGAACGGCTGCACGAAAAGGTGCACGAGCTTGTTGACCGCTGGGACAGGCCCATCCTCCCCATTGAGGGGATGGCGCAGCTCGTGCGGGAGCTTAAAGAGGCGGGCTACGGCATATACCTGCTGTCGAACGCGAGCTACCGCCAGCATGAGTACTGGCCGCGCGTGCCCGGCAATGAATACTTTGACGGAACGCTGATATCCGCGGACGTGAAGCTCGTGAAGCCGGAGGCGGAGGTATACCGCCTGCTGTACAAGACCTTCAGCCTCGTGCCGGAGGAGTGCGTGTTCATCGACGACTCGACGCAGAACATCGAGGGCGCTGAGCGCACGGGCATGGCCGGGATAGTTTTCCACGGTGACGCGCAGGAGCTGCGCGAAAGGCTGGCAGAGCTCGGCGTAAAGCTGTAAGGCAAGTTCATATCATAGAAATATCCACCCGCTTTCGCGGGTGGATATCGTATTTTACAGCGGCTTTACGTGCTGCGTCGGGGCGATGACGCCGGTGCTGATATACTTGCTGACGACGGAGAAAAGCTCATCCAGCAGGGCGTCGGGATCCGTCTCCTCGTAGACGACGCCGCCATCGGCGGCCTGCGTCGCCTCATCCGCGCGCAGCTCATACGGGGCGCGCAGGCGCTTCGTCAGCGCCTCCTGCACAAACTCCCCTATCGGGTTCACGGCCATGTACATGCGCCGCCCGTCCGCGGTCTTATAGAGGTAAATGAACGTGCCGTCGCTATCCGGGCCGAACACCAGCGACTTGCCCTTCACGAATTTCACATTCGCAAGATACGGCGTGCCAAGCGGTGTATCCAGCGTCTCAAGTCCGCGGCAGAGGGCGTCCATGTCCAGCCCCGCGGGGCAGGTCAGCATCTTCGCCCCGTCCACAGCCTCATTGTACGAGGTGGGCAGAGCCATCATCCACAGCGCAAGCCCCGCGATGAGAACAAGCGTTGCGATGATGACGATATCAAAAAAGTACATCGCAAAGCCGCCCACTGCCAGAAGCGCGCCTATCACGCGCATTATGACGCAGCGCCGCCGCCCGTGCGCGTCGAGCGCGGCAAAGGCCGCGCGCTCATTTTTGAGCTTATCGCCCATGCGCGAGAACCACACGCTAACGACGCCTGGCTCATCCACGGGCGGCGCTTCACCGCGGACGCGCACGGCGGCAACGTCCTGCACGGCCTTCACGATGGCCCAAATGAACAGAATGAGCGTCGCCGGGGCGAACAGGAAAAAGCATATCGCGCCTATCGCGCCGCCGGCGTCGCCGCCGATAATGTTCGTCAGATAGACGAGGGCGACAAAGATAACGCCGCAGTACAGCGCCCAGCGGAAGCGTTTGATACAGACCTTAAAAAGCATAAGTTTCCTCCAAACCGATAAACCGATAATTTTTATTTTAATTTCATATATTCATTTTTTATTAAAACTACATATACGCCGGATTAAAACTACATATAAGCCGGGCGCGGAAGCTTCGCGCCGGTCATTACGCGGCCAAGACAGGCAAGCTTGGAAAGCGCCGCCTTCGGCACGGCGATGTTCGCGTCCTGCCGGGCGGGATTCGCGGCAAGGAGATGCACCGTGCCGGTGTAATCCTCACACCACTGGCGGCAGTACACCCGTCCGGAGAGCATGAAGATCCCGGCCTCAAACTCGCCGGGGGCGGCGGAGGCCTGCACATATACGCGTTCGCCGCGGCGAATGTACGGCTCCATGCAGTCATCCGTCACAGTGAGGCAGAAGTCCACCCCGTCGGGCGCGCCATCGCGCTCCACAAGCTCATAGCCGTCAGACAACATACGTCTCCCCTCCTTCCGCACTCACAGACATGGTATAGGCAAGCGCGGCGCTTGTCAAGGGGCGGGAAGAATATTTGTAAACTTTCCATCAAAAAATTAAAATATCCCTTGGCAAACGCTTTTAAAGTGCTATTATATTTTCCGTTATTCATTGACGGAAAAAGAGGTTTTCAATATGCTTATCATCGCTTTTCTGGCCATCGCCGTGGTCGTTGCTTTCATATATGTGCGCGCGGCGGGCGCCATGATGTGGAAGGGCGTGCTGATGTTCGCGGGGTGCTTTGTGGCGCTGAACCTGCTGTACGTGCTGGCGCTGGCGCTGCTGTCGCTGTTCGTGGGCAGCACCAAGCCGCTGACGAAGCAGAACGCGCTGTGCCGCTCCGCCTGCGTGGGAGCGACGGGGCTCATACTCGGCTACAGCTGGGTGCGCACGCACATAACTGGGCTTGAAAAGCTGCCGGACTGCACGCGCTTTGTCTTTGTGTGCAACCATCGCTCGGGCTACGACCCGTTAATCACGCTGAACAAGCTGAAAAAATACAACCTTTTCTTTATTTCAAAGGTGTCCAACATGAAGCTGCCCTTCGTGGGGCGGCTGGCGCAGGGTGCGGGCTGCCTCCCCATCGACAGGGAGAACGACCGCAAGGCCCTGAAAACCATCTTGCAGGCCGCGGACTATGTCAAGCGCGGGGTGTGCTCCATCGGTATATATCCGGAGGGCACGCGCAGCCATGACGGGGAGCTTCTCCCCTTCCATGCGGGTTCGTTCAAGATCGCGCAGAAGGCGGACGCGCCGCTGGCCGTGGCATGCATCCGCGGCACGGAGAACATCACGAAGAATGTCCTGCGCCGCGTGACGGATGTATATCTCGACATTCTTGAGCTTATCCCGGCGGAAAAGGTGAAGGCCATGAGCACGAATGAGCTTGCCCGGTACAGCAGCGAGCTTATATCCCGACACCTTGCGGCCGCGGCCGTCTGACGGGAGGCGCGATATGGAAAAGGTCGCACTGGTGACAGGCTCGTCAAGGGGCATAGGCGCAGCGACGGCCGCGCTGCTTGCGCGCCGCGGCTGGGCCGTGTGCATAAACTATATAGAGCGCCGCGACAAGGCGCTTGCGCTGGAGGCGGCGCTGAAGGACGAGGGCTGCCGCGTGATGAGCGTGCAGGCCGACGTTTCCGACCGCGGCGCCGTGCAGGAGATGGTGCGGCGCATTGAAAGCTGCTTCGGCCCGGTGACGCTGCTTGTGAACAACGCGGGCGTCGCCAAGCAGCAGCAGTTTCAGGACATCACGCCGGAATACTGGCAGAGGATATTCGACGTCAACCTCGGCGGCTGCTTCAACACGACGCAGGCCGTGCTGGGGCACATGCTGCACGCGCACGCAGGCTGCATAATAAACGTCAGCTCCATATGGGGCAGTCACGGCGCATCCTGCGAAACGGCATACGCCGCGACGAAGCACGCAATAATCGGGCTGTCACGCTCACTTGCGGCGGAGCTTGCGCCAACGGGCATACGCGTCAACTGCATCGCGCCGGGCGTCATAGACACGGACATGGTGAAGGTCCTCGGCGATGAGACGCTGGATATGCTTGCGCGCGACGCCGTGCCGCTGGGCCGCCTTGGCCGGCCGGAGGAGATCGCCGAGGGGATACTGTACCTTGCCGGGGCCGAATACGTCACGGGGCAGGTGCTGGGCGTGGACGGCGGCTTCATAATCTGAGGAGCGTATGTATAAAAGTTCACACAACGTGGGAAAATTGTAGTGCTGTTACATATGATGTAATGGGCTATCATTTTCACGGAGTGTGAAACAAATGGTCAAACGAGGAGATATCTATTACGCCGATCTGAGCCCCGTCGTGGGCAGTGAGCAGGGCGGGATGCGCCCTGTTCTCATAGTGCAGAACGACACCGGCAATAAACACAGCCCCACCGTTATTGCCGCCGCCATCACAAGCCAGATAGGCAAGGCGCGTCTGCCGACCCACATTGAGCTGACAGCCCAAAGCGTGGGGCTTAATCGGGACAGCGTTATCCTGCTTGAGCAGATACGCACCATAGACAAATCCCGTCTGCGCGAGCGGATGGGCAGGCTGGACGAGGGCACGATGACCGCCGTTGACAACGCGCTGGCCGTCAGCTTCGGCCTTGGCACCTGAAATTGAAATATCGGCAGGTTCCCGCTCATAAAATTGAGCGGGAACTTTTTTTGAGCAAGGCGGTGTGCATATGGAGCATCCGATCATTATAGACGGCAATGCCGCGGGCAGTCTGACGGTCACGGAGGACGGCCTTTTCACGGTGTTCGAGGCCACTCTGCCGGGGTGCGGGGAGCTGCTGCGCCTGTCCGTATACGGCGGCGGCAGGGAGGGCTATCTGGGCGTTATGCAGCCGTGGAGCGGCGGGCTGTACCTACGGCGCAGACTCAGCCGAAGCGAGCTGCGCCGGATACCGGAGGTGATAGAATACGCGGCCCCGGCCGGGCTGTGCACGACGGCGGAGGGTGGCAGGGCCGCCGAAGGAAATACCGACGGCGCATCTGCGAAAGCGGAGGCGGAGGCGGAGAGCGTACAGTTATCGGATGAGCCACGCGCGGACAGCGCCGGGGGCGGGGCCGAGACGGAGCCAGAATACGACACGCACAATACGGAAGCGTCGGAAAATAAGGACGGCGAGGATGGGCTTCTGTGGTTTTCGCGCCCGGACGGAACGCTGACGGCCTTTGACGGGCGGGGCAGCATAGTCGCCATCCCGGCCGAGCTGCGCCGCGATGCGCCGGGGGCCGTGATAAAAAAGATAAACGGGCGGATTTATATGCTGTTCAGGTATTGAGCCGGGGCGAAAAATGTTGTATAATATAAGATACTTTTTTGATAAGTTTATATGCGGAGGACACACACATGCAGATGACCGACCTTATAGCGAAAAAACGTGACGGCGGGAAGCTTTCCGCCGAGGAAATAGACTTCATGGTGCAGAACTACACGCGCGGGCTTATCCCGGATTACCAGATGTCCGCGATGTGCATGGCGATACTCTTCGTCGGCATGGACAAGGATGAGACGCTGGATCTCACGCTTTCCATGATGCACTCCGGCGACACGCTCGACCTGAGCCCGATAAAGGGCATAAAGGGCGACAAGCACTCCACCGGCGGCGTCGGCGACAAGACGAGTCTTATTTTGTGCCCCATGGTGGCCGCGTGCGGGGTGAAGATCGCAAAAATGTCCGGGCGCGGCCTCGGCCACACCGGCGGCACGATAGACAAGCTGGAGAGCTTCCCCGGCTTCTCCACCGCGCTGAGCGACGAGCAGTTCTTTGAAAACGTGAACCGCCTCGGCATTGCGATAATCGGGCAGACGGCAGACCTCGATCCGGCGGACAAGAAGCTTTACGCGCTGCGCGACGTGACGGGCACCGTGCCCAGCGTGCCGCTGATAGCAAGCTCCATCATGTCGAAGAAGCTGTCCTCCGGGGCGGATGTTATCGTGCTGGACGTCAAGTGCGGCTCCGGCGCGTTCATGAAGACGGAGGAAGAGGCGCGTGTGCTGGCGCAGACGATGGTGGACATCGGCAAGGGCGCGGGGCGCAGGTGCGCCGCCGTTATCACGGACATGGATCAGCCCCTCGGCTGCGCCGTGGGCAACGCGCTGGAGGTCAAGGAGGCCATAAGCGTGCTCAAGGGTGAGACGAAGGGCGACCTGCTGGAGCTCTGCCTGACGCTGGGCGGCTGCATACTCACGGCGGGCGGACTGGCGCAGAGCCGGGAAGAGGCGCGCGTGATGCTGCAGAAGGCCGTGGACGACGGCACGGCGCTTGCAAAGCTGGGCGACCTTGTGGAAGGTCAGGGCGGCGACAGGCATGACGTAACAGACACGGCGCGCCTCCCGGCGGCCCCGGTCGTCATTGAGGCCAAGGCCCCCGTAAGCGGCTATGTTTCCCACATTGAGGCGGACGACGCGGGGCTCGTGTCGATGCACCTCGGCGGCGGAAGAGTGACGAAGGAGAGCAGCATCGACCTGTCCGTCGGCTTCATCCTGCGCAAGAAGGTCGGCGACCGCGTCGAAGCGGGCGAGGCCATCGCGGAGATACACGCGGCGGATATGGAGGGCGCACAGCGCGCGGCAGAGAGCCTCGTGCGGTGCTATGAGTTCAGCGAAGCGCCCGTGCAGCGTGCGCCGCTTATAAAGCAAATAATTATGTAAACCGAATTACGTATACCACATTCGCATACGGAACGGAGGGAGAGGCATGAAACGAATTGCGGCGGCGCTTACGGCGCTGGCAATACTGCTGTGCCTCTCCCCTGCTTCATTTGCGGAGGATGCGCTTTCGCGTCCCGGCATGGGGCAGATAGTGTACGTGGCTGCGGGCGGCGAAGGCGGCGGATATACGGCGGAGTTTTACCTTGCGGCGCTCGACTCCCTCACGCGCGAGGACAACGACATGTGCATGTATTTTGCCAACGCACGCATCGTGCTGAAGGACTTCTTCACGACGCGCGAGAGGAACCGGCGCGGCGTGAGCTTTGCCGGGGGCGAGACCGTGACAGCCGCGGACTTTGACGATGCCGGACAGTTCACGGGCGTATATTCACGCGGCCTGACGGCGCAGAAGCCGGAGAGGACGCCCGTCCGCGGCGAGGAGGGCGACGCGGCAGGCGTGATAACCCTGACGCGCAGCCGCGGCGGAACCGTGATAAGCATGGGCGGACAGGCCGTATACGGCGCGCTGCGCGCCTCCGCCATGAGCATGGCGGAGGATTATCTCGCGCACGGCGGCGATGACTGGGGCGTGAACGAAAGCGTCAGCTTCGAGCTGGAGCCGGATGGCGAGGCGGTACGCGCGGTAAAGGAGACGCTGACGGCGCTGAACGGCCTGACGGTCGTGAACCTGCGGCCGCAGACGGTGTATCTGCCGGACAGCGCCGCGCTCGTTCCCATCGGGGCGGGGCGCGCCGTCATAAGCTTCAAAAACAGCCTCGGAGAGCAGCTTCAAAAGCTGAGCGTGCGCGTGATCAAGGGCACAGACGGCAGTCTGACGGCGGAGTGCATATGCCCCGCGTGCGGCAGCGATCAGGGCTGCACGCTGCACATGCTGGCGTGCGGGCACTACAGCTGCGAGGCGGACTACGACGCGGCGGTGCACGCCGTCGCGGAATGCGGCATCGCCGGGCACTGCGTCACCGACGGCGGAGAACACGGAGTATGCGAAAACTGCTTAAAGCCCCTGTGCACGGGCAGCGGGCACGGCGCGGGCGTGTGCGAGCATGTGCACAAGTGGGTGCAACAGAGCTACACCGCTGCGACCGCCGCAGCCCCGGGGCGCTCCGTTGCGCAGTGCGTCACCTGCGGCATAGTGTACGAGCAGACCCTGCCCGCGACAGGCGGGTGAAGCGCGTCAAGTGCAATATTGTCATATTGAGCATGATTTTACCGCAAATCCGTCATATAAATCCGTCCGTTAATCGAATGACAAGCCTATTCTCCTAACGCATAATAGCTTAATAAAGACAGCGCAGAATAGCGCAGACATTTTTTTAAGGTATTTTCCGATGAGCAAAGGTAAATTCGACATAAAATCCATATTGGACATATCCCGCTGGGAGGCTGTTCAGGATCAGCTCGCAAAAGAGACGGGCACTGCCATAATCACGATAGACTATAAGGGCACGCCTCTCACAAAGCACAGCATGCGCACGGAGTTTTGCAGCATCATCCGCGAAAATCCCATCACCCGCAAGCGCTGCCAGCGGTGCGACTCGCTCGCCGGACTGGAGGCTGTGCGGCTCAATCAGCCGTTCATCTACCTGTGCCACTGCGGCATCGTGGACGTTGCCGTGCCCGTAACCGTGGGCGATCAGTATCTGGGCGCGGTGATGTTCGGTCAGGTGCGCGTCTCGAACGGGTCGGACGCGGGGGTGGAGCGCCTTGTCAACGAGATAAGCTCCTTCCGCGCGGACGACGAGGTGAGCGCCCTGCAGCCCGATCTGCGCGAGCTGTACCAGCGGCTGCCGGAGATGGAGTACGAGCGCATACGCGGCATTGCGGACATGATAAACGCCGTTGTACAGTATATCGTCGAGTGCGCGGTGGACCGCCGCGCACAGATGATGAGCTACGAATGGCGGCTGCGCGGTCTCCGCGACGGCGCTGACCGTGACGGCGCTGACGCGCCGGTCGAAATACACGCGCTGACCGATGCGGAGGAGAGCGGCGGCGCGGCGGCGGCAGTGCAGAAAAGCAGCTTGGTCTATCCCGCGGTCGTGTACATTGAAGAGCACCTGCACGAGATGATACCCATGCATGAAATGGCGTCGCTCTGCCATTTGAGCCGAAGCTACTTCTCGCGTCTTTTTCAGCACGACACGGGCGAAAACTACACCGACTATGTCAACCGCCGCAAGGTGGAGCGCGCAAAGGAGCTGCTGCGCGATACGCCCGACAGCGTGAGCGCCATCGCCGCCGCGCTGGGCTTTATGGACGTGAGCTATTTTGTCAAGCTCTTCAAGCGCTTTGAGGGCGTGACCCCGCTGGCATACCGGAAGCTGAAAAGCCGGAGGTAGTGCAAAAAAACGCGCCAAGCTTGACAGAATCAATGCCGGGCGCTATAATAGCATATGAAAAGGGTGCTGCGACAAGCGGTTAACTCATATCAAGTACTCAAACAACTATGCAAAGCATAAGCCGTCGTCACTTGCCGGAGTGGCGGCGGTTTTGCTTTGCCCCCCCTATTTTCCAAAAGCAGCACGGAATGTCAGCAAACATTCCGTGCTGTTTTTTTTGCTACTGTCCACGCGTGCGGGCGTATGACACAGTGAGGCGCACTGTTGTTGCATTTGTACAAATTCAATAAAACATTTTTATAGATGATAATATTTTGTCAATTTACAAGTTCACATTCAACATATTTCGCACAATTGTACCATAAAATCGTCTGAAATTAAAAAATGCATATCTAGTGACTTTTTGTAATTTATTGCGTATATTCTAGACACCGGTTATATATAACTAAAAAAAACAATCAGAGAGGAGTAAAAAATGAAAAACAGGAAACGAATTTTATGTATCGCACTTATCCTAATACTAATCGGAAGCATTGGCGCTGCCGTGCTTCAAACAGACTTCGGCAAGGTCACGATCAAGGACGTCTATATTCCGACCGGCGACCAGCAGTATATGCACGCACTCGCATTCATACCCAAGCAGGCTTCCGAAGACAACAAGCTGCCGTGTGTTATAACAAGCCACGGATGGCTCAACAGTGCGGAGGTTCAGGACGCAGCATCCATAGAGCTTTCGCGCCGCGGCATTGTTGTTATCGCAATGGACGCATACAGCCACGGCTTTTCCAGCAGTGTTGATGACTCCGTTCCCAATGACTCTATCAAGAACGGACAGGGCATGATCCCTCTGGTCGAATATGTCACGAGCGGCGTCCTCAATTACATCGACACCAGCCGCATCGGCGTGATGGGTCATTCTATGGGCAGCCGCGCCTCATGCAACACCGCTGTTTATTACTCCAAGCTCTATTGGGAAGCGATAGAGAACGCGAAGTCTCCCGAATCTGACGGCGGCGAGACAATTACCGACGCCGAGCAGGCTTATGCGGATTCTCAGATGAAGATTTCCGCCGCACTGCCCACCGGCGGCGCTCCGGACAACATTTCTGATGAAGACTGGCCTCTCGTCCACTGCAATATAGGCTTCCTTTACGGCGCTATCGAAGAGGGCGGCTACAGCAAGAGCCCCGGAAGTGCATGGCTCGTCGGAAACTCCAAAGAGGCGCTGGCTCTTGTAAACAGCGTTGACCCCAGCGTGACCTATGTGGAAGAGGGCAAATTCTACGGAAATAAGGACGACGGCACTCTGCGCGTTCTTTATCAGCCGTACATCACTCACCCCCTGATCCACTTTGACCCGAATTCGACTAAAGACATAATTGATTTCTTTGATTACTGCTTTGATCTCAACACCGGCATGAGCAATTCCAACCAGTTGTTCTTCCTCAAGGAGTGCTTCAACCTCGTCGCGATGGTCGGTCTCTTTATGCTCATTCTTCCCATGTGCAGCTATATGCTTGAGATTCCCTGCTTCGCAAGCCTCAAGGGGGTCGAAGGTCCTAAGCTCCCCGCGCTTAATGCAAAGACCAAGAAAAAGTTCTGGTTTGGCTGGGCGCTGTGCGGCGTTGTATCCTTTATCGCCGCGCTTATCGTTGTTTGCTTTATACCGCTGCAAAACGGCACGATCCACGGCTACTCAATGAAGAACCTCACGTTCTTTGCCGCCCCCACAATGAACGCCGTTGCGGAATGGACTCTGCTCTCTGCAATATGGGGCTTCTTCTGGTTCTTCTATAACTATAAGAAGGACAAGGCTGCCGGAATACGCGACGAAAGCATGATCGGTTTCAAGACAACTTGGAAGGAATTTGGCAAAACCGTCGCTTTCGCGGCAACGTTTATGGGTCTATTCTATGCAGTCGTATGGTTCTGCAAGTGGCTGTTCAACACCGACTTCCGCTTCTGGACTCCCGCCGTCAAGACCTTCAGCCCCGAGCACGTATTCTATTTCTTCCAGTACTTGCCTATCTTCTTTGCTTTCTATCTTTCCAACGCGCTTATTGTAAACGGCGCAAACCGTTACGAGGGTATGAGCGAAAAGAAGAACCTCTTCCTCATGGGGCTTGGCAACATACTCGGCTGCGGTCTGCTGTGGGCGCTTCAGTACGGCAAGCTCGTCCTCACGGGAACTGTTATCTTCGGCGCACAGTGGATTACCGTCCTTGTTATCTGCTTCTGCTTCTGGCAGCTTTTCCTCGCGCCGTACCTGCTGCGCGGCTTCTACAAAATGACCGGAAAGAACTGGGTCGGCGCACTGGTCGTGTCAAGCGTTTATGTGATGATGGGCGTTGCAAACACCGCTATCCACAGCACCCTGTTCTAAGCACTGATAATCACTCCTTACGCGCTGGGGAACGTCATTCGCGGCGTTCCCCCTTTTCAGCGCGATTTTTTGGAGTTATCCGGTATTGGTTCTTGAAAAATTCATACAAACACGCTACAATAAGCAACATGAAACAATACTGCTAATGCAAGCAACAAACGGAGGATACAGCAATGATACTTGACTGCACAAAGTACACCGGCCTATGCGAATGCGGGCGCGACCATGAGCTGCGCACGAAGCTCGTCGTATGCGAATACGGCGCGCTGAAAAAGTTTGACAAGTACATGGACGACTGCGGGCTTTCCGGCTTCCGCACCGTGATATACGACACGAACACCTACAATCTGCCGTCGATGACGCATATCCGCGCGGATCAGGAGATAGTTCTTGAGGCGCAGGGTCTGCACAGCGAGAAGGGCATGATTGAGGACATGATGAAGATGCTCGTGCGCAAGCCCGACTACATTGTGACGGTCGGCGGCGGCACGCTGATGGACTTCGCGCGCTACAGCGCGTACAAGCTGGGCATCCCCTTCGTTGCCGTGCCCACCATCGTCTCCTCCGACGGGTTCACGGCGGACATATGCTCCATCATCATAGACGGACAGAAGAAGTCCATCCCCATGCAGGCGGCGGACGCCGTCATATGCGACATGGACATTGTCTCCGGCGCGCCGATGTTCCTTACCATCGCGGGCGTGCAGGACATCATGGCAAAGTACGTGTCCATCGCCGACTGGAAGATAGCGCACATAGTATCGGGCGAGTACTTCTGCGAGAAGGTGTGCGCAATGGCGCAGGAGGCGCTGGATATCATGGTGCGCTGCGCGCATGAGCTGGCAGAGGGGAAAGCGCCGGACTATGAGGCCATGGCCTACACGCAGATGCTGTCGGGCCTGACGATGCAGATACTCTCCAACAGCCGCGCCGCCTCCGGGGCGGAGCATCTTGTGGCGCATCTTGTGGAGATGAAGCCGCGCGGGTTCGAGCATGCGCACGGCATGCACGGCGAGTGCGTGGGCGTGGGCACCATCATGTGCGCGCGCGCCTATCACGAGTACGCCAAGCGCGAGACTATCGAGGTCAAGCCCTATGAGCCGCTGGACGAGGCATGGGTGAAGGCCGTATTCGGCGACCTTGCCGGCGGCATATTCAAGGAGAACGAGAACGACGTCCTCAAGACCTTTGACCCGGAGAACATCAAGACGCACTGGCAGGAGATCCGCGACATCATCGCGACCATCCCCACGGCGGAGGAGCTTATCGCGCTGTACACGAAGATCGGCGCGAAGCACTCCCTTGCCGAGCTTGATATCGACGAGAGCGTGAGAGACGACTTCCTTGACATATCCTCCGCGATCCGCAACAGGCTGACCTTTGCAAGAATGACGCGCCTTATAGTAAAATAAAAGCACACGCTCGGTCACGGGCTTATCATGCCCGTGGCCGTGCTTTAAATTAGTCAAATACGGATAAGAAGATGAGAAGGAGAAGCACCAAATGCAGTACATAATGAGCCTTGACCAGGGCACAACAAGCTCGCGCTGTATCCTGTTCGACAAGGGCGGGCGCATATGCGCCTCCGTGCAGAAGGAATTCACGCAGATATTCCCCCACCCCGGCTGGGTGGAGCATGACGCGGTGGAGATATGGAACACGACGCTGGAGGTCTCCCGCGCGGCGATGGAGAAGCTCGGCGTGACGGCGGCGGACATCGCCGCCATCGGCATAACGAACCAGCGCGAAACGACAGTGATATGGGATAAGGCCACGGGCACGCCGATAGCGAACGCCATAGTGTGGCAGTGCCGCCGCACGGCGGACATAATAGACGGCCTTGTCGCGCAGGGCTACGCGGACACGATACGCGAAAAGACCGGTCTGGTACCTGACGCGTACTTCTCCGGCTCCAAGATCAAATGGCTGCTGGACAACGTGCCGGGTGCGCGTGAGCGCGCGGAAGCGGGAGAGCTGCTTTTCGGCACGATAGACACGTGGCTCATCTGGAAGCTGACGGGCGGGCGTGTGCACGTGACGGATCACACCAACGCCAGCCGCACAATGCTGTTCAACATCCATGAGCTGTGCTGGGACAGTGAGCTTTTAAAGCTGCTGGACATCCCGGAATGCATCCTGCCGGAGGTGAAGCCCTCCAGCGCGGTCTACGGCAAGACGGAGTTCGAGCTGTACGGCGGGGAGATACCCATAGCGGGCGCGGCGGGCGACCAGCAGTGCGCGCTTTTCGGCCAGTGCTGCTTTGAGCCGGGCGAAATGAAAAACACCTACGGCACGGGCTGCTTTCTGCTGATGAACACGGGGCGCAAGCCTGTCGCCTCGACAAACGGCCTTGTCACAACGATAGCCGTCGGCTTTGCAGACCATGTTGAATACGCCCTTGAGGGCAGCATATTCGTGGCGGGCGCGGCCATACAGTGGCTGCGCGACGAGCTGGGCGTCATATCCTCCGCCGGGGAGAGCCAGCAGTACGCCGAGGCCGTGGCAGACACGGCGGGGGCATATGTGGTGCCGGCATTCACGGGGCTGGGCGCGCCGTACTGGAACCAGCGCGCACGCGGCGCTATACTCGGCGTGACGCGCGGCTTCGGCCGGGCGCATCTTGTGCGCGCGACGCTGGAGTCGCTGGCGTACCAGACCTGCGACATTGCCCGCGCGATGGAGCAGGATTCCGGCATAAAGATAGCGAAGCTCAAGGTTGACGGCGGCGCGTGCGCCAACGACTTCCTCATGCAGTTCCAGAGCGACCTTATCGGCTGCGACGTCGTGCGGCCAAGCTGCATAGAGACGACCGCGCTGGGCGCGGCGTATCTTGCAGGTCTTGCCGTGGGATACTGGCAGGACGTGGACGACATACGCGCAAACTGGGCCGTGGACAAGGTGTTCTTCCCCGTCATGGACGGGCAGAAGCGCGACGCCCTGCTGCGCGGGTGGAGCCGCGCCGTGAAATGCGCCCTTGCATGGGCAGACGACGGAGAATAAAGAAAGAACGGAGACATACCGCAAATGGACTTTGCAAAGCTTAAAGACTGTGAGCTTTTTCTTTTTGACATGGACGGCACGCTCTACCTGGGCGACAACGTATACGAGGGCGCTGTGGAGCTGATGAATGATCTGCCCGCACTTGGGAAAAAATACATCTATCTGACGAACAATTCCTCCCGCGCGGGAACGGATTATATAACGCGCCTGCGCCGCCTCGGCTTCCCCTGCGAGAGCGAGAACGTATTCACCTCCGGCATGGCTACGGGGATGTACCTCAACCAGCGCCACCCCGGCGCGAAGGTATACCTCGCCGGAACAAAGGCCTTCCACCGGGAGCTTGTAAGCTACGGCATCGACCTTGTGAACGATGAAAACGGCCACACGGAGGCGGACACTGTGGACGTGGTGGTGCAGGGCTTCGACACGGAGCTTGTATACGAAAAGCTTGAGCGCGCGTGCCACTTCCTGCGCCGCGGCGCGCACTTCATCGCCGCGAATCCCGACTGGGTCTGCCCCATGCCGGCGGATGAGGTCCTGCCTGACTGCGGCAGCATATGCGCGTTGCTGACGGCCTCCAGCGGGAAGGAGCCGACCTATATAGGCAAGCCCAACCGCAACATGATAGACGTCATATCCACCATGACGGGCATCCCGAACGAGAAGATATGCGCCGTCGGCGACAGGCTTTACACCGACATCGCCGTGGCGCAGAACGCCGGGGCCGTTTCGGTGCTGGTGCTGTCCGGAGAGACAACGAAGGAAATGGCCGATGCAGCGGAGCGCCGCCCGGATTACGTGCTTTCCGATGTGCACGAGCTGCACATGGCGCTGAGAGGATAAAAAGTCAGGGGGCCATTTGGCCCGACGGTAACTGCCTATGAAAATCACCTATCTTATGCCGGTCACGCTGTTCATACTGCTGGCAGTGTTCTTCCTCGGTCTGCCCCGTCTGCGCACGTGCGAGCTGCCGGGGCGCGCAGGATGTGCAAAGCGCCTTGACAGGATCGACGCGGGAATAATGGCGCTTATTTCCCTGCTGTATGCCGCCATCGCCTTTACCGGCCTTGGGAATACGGAATCCCCGCAGACCTTCGCGGCGATGGAGAACGCCTCCGCCGTGGTCGAGCTGCCGGGGGATGAATACCCCAGCCGCATCATGCTGTTTTCCGGCGTGGGCGAGGGTTCGTACAGCTTTGAGTTCTCACAGGACGGCGTTCTGTGGGAGGCCGCGGGAGAGTATAAGCAGGATTATGTGAGCGTGCTTAAATGGAACGAGCTTTACCCCTCTGCCACATGCGTGCCGCGCTATGTAAAAATTAGCGGCACGGGGCCGGTATATCTCGGTGAGGCCGCATTTATCGACGGCGACGGGAAGCTTATCCCCGCCATCGGCGCGGGCGCAGCGCAGCTTATCACGGATGAGCAGGACTGCGTGCCGGATAAGCAGACATTCCTCAACTCCAGCTATTTTGACGAGATATATCACGCGCGCACGGCGTGGGAGAATCTGAACGGCGTATATCCGTATGAGATATCCCACCCGCCGCTTGGCAAGCTCATAATCGCGCTGGGCGTGAGCATATTCGGCATGTCGCCCTTCGGCTGGCGCTTCATGGGCACGCTGTTCGGCGTGCTGATGCTGCCGGTGATGTACATCTTCGTCAAGAAGCTGTTCGGCGGGCGCAGTGTTCCCACTGCGTGCACGGCTGTATTCGCGTGCGACTTCATGCATTTTGTGCAGACGCGCATCGCCACGATAGACACCTACGGCGTGATATTCATCATGCTGATGTATCTTTTCATGTTCCTCTTCATTTCGGAGAGCGACGGTACAAAGCGGCGCGGCGAGGTGTGGCTTGCCCTGTCGGGCCTGTGCTTCGGTCTGGGCGCGGCCGCAAAGTGGACGTCTATCTATGCCGGGTGCGGGCTGGCCGTCATATGGGCGGCGTACTGGATAACAAACCGCAGGCGCGGCTTCAAGGCCTTTGCCCGCAATGCCGGTCTGTGCGTTATATTCTTCGTGGCGATCCCCGCACTTATCTATTACGTCAGCTATGCCGCATACGGCACGGCATCGGGGCTGCACGGCATCGGGATGTTCTTCACGAAGGAATACGCGGACATAGTCATTGAAAATCAGAACTTCATGTTTTCCTACCACTCCGGCCTTGTGGCGGAGCACCCGTATTCCTCAAAATGGTATCAGTGGATGCTGGATATCCGTCCGATACTGTACTACCTCGACTACCTCGACGGCGGAAAGCGCTCCAGTTTCGGTGCTTTTGTGAATCCGGCGCTGTGCTGGGGCGGGCTTATCAGCCTTTTCGTGCTGGCTTACGCGGCGATTTTCCGCAAAGACAAAACCGCCGCGTTCATCCTCGCGGGCTATCTCGCGCAGCTTCTGCCGTGGGTCCTCATCACGCGGCTGACCTTTGAGTATCACTACTTCCCGTGCACGGTGTTCCTCGTGCTTTCGCTGGGCTACTGCTTCAAGCTGCTGCGGCTGTGCAATCCGCGCTGGAAGCTGTACATCGGCGGCTTCACCGCCGTATCGGCCGCGCTGTTTCTGCTGTTCTACCCGGCGCTGTCCGGCCTTGTGGTGGATAACGCACTTGCCACAAAGCTTCTCGGCTGGCTGCCGACGTGGCCGTTCTGACCGCGCCGCGGCGGGGATGGCTTTGAAATGAAAATGCCCGCACAGTGCTTGACAAAAGCGCCGTGCGGGCGGTATAATGCATATAGAAAGAGCGCTGCGACAAGCGGTCAGCTCTTAAAGTTATCGACAGTTAATGCATAGCGTCAACCGCCGTCACTTGGCAGAGTGGCGGCGGTTCTGCTTTACGGTTATCGTAATCGTGTATGTAAATACATGAAATGTAATCGTAATTGGCATATGCTTCACCCCCTTTCGGGTGGTGTAGCTAACTACCGCCTGCCGTTGTGCAGCGCCCAGTACTTCCGAAGAAATACCATCGACAGCATAACACGTTTTCCGACAGATTGCAAGCGAAAACCGTGCTGGGCGTGTGCAGGATATCGCATAGGTATTGGGTTCTATTTCACTGAAACGCGTACAGCGTGCGGCAGGCGCGGCGTACAAAGCATCAAAAAGCGGGATGTCACCCCCCACCAATACGGGCGGAGGAACATCCCGCTGTGCGGATCTCTGATCCGCA
>URPU01000019.1 GCA_900549865.1 uncultured Eubacteriales bacterium | reverse complement strand
CCGCGGCAGGAGCAGCCTCAACGCCTGACGGCTCTGCGTGCCGTATTGTTTTCATGCCGAATTTGTACGAGCAGGTCTGAAATAGAATGAACGGAGGTGAGGAAATGATAGACAGTGCTGTCTTACTGCTGCTGAACGGGCTGCTGCTCATGCTGCGCATATCGCCGGGCGACTCCTTTCCCCGGCCGCTCAGCGCCGCGGATGAGCAGAAATATCTGGCGCTCTGGACGGAGAACGGCGACGTGGAGGCGAGGAACGTGCTTGTGGAGCACAATCTGCGCCTCGTCGCGCACATTATGAAAAAATACTATACCCAGACCGACGATGTGGATGATCTGATCTCCATCGGCACCATTGGCCTGATAAAGGGGATAAATACCTACCGTGCGGATAAAGGCGTCCGCCTTGCGACATACGCAAGCAGGTGCATTGAAAATGAGATCCTCATGCACTTTCGCTCGCAGCGCAAGACGGCGGGGGATATGAGTCTTTCGGATGCGCTGGATGTTGACAGCGACGGCAACGGCCTGTCCGTGATGGACGTCGTCGCCAGTGAGGACGACATGGCGGATAAAATAGGCAGCGAGGAGATATGCGGCAGTCTGCGCGGCTACATGGAAAAGGAGCTGACGCCGCGCGAGGCCGCAATAATCACGCTGCGCTACGGCTTGAACGGGATGAAGCCCAAAACCCAGCGCGAGACGGCGGAGCTGTGCGGCATAAGCCGCTCATACGTGTCGCGGATAGAAAAACGCGCGCTTGAAAAACTGCGCGAGGCGCTGGGCGAGGAGGCAAATCCGGGATAGTATATTAACGTAATATTATATACATAATTTAATTTACAGAAAATAATATACATAAAATCAATAACATAATTTAATTAACGTAAGATTATAAACATAAAATAATATACGTAATATAATTTACATAATTAAATAAACATAACACAGAAGAACAACACCCAGCACCGGCACGGCAGGCAGATGCACAGCACCAAAGCATCACCCAACACCGGCATGGTAGACACGCGCGCTGCCCCAAAATGGCACGGTAAACTCGAATAATGGGGAACATGGCACGCGACTGCATTGCAAATCGCACAAAAGTGGCGTGCCGGTGGGGAATATAAAACGGGGCACTTGATATTCACGCACGAGAATGCTATAATACGGCACATCAGTACATGAAAGGATGTGCACATATATAGATGAGAAAGAAAACGCTTTGGATCATCACCATGGCTTTCCTGTGCCTTGTTTTATATACGATAGTCATCTCCCGCATGAACCGGCAGACGAACGTTATCTTCGGCGGCGTCGATGGGGCATATGTCAGCTCTGACAGCGTCACCTTCACCGACCCGAACGCCACGGAGGAGACGCCCGTGCCGACGGAAAACATCTGGCCGGATATCGACATCACGCTGGACATATACTCTATAGTGAATAACGACAACCTCCTTTCCTCCGCATATGAGCCGGAGGTCACGAAAATCGGCATCACCCGCTACATGCTTTTCAGGACGGACCATGTGGCGGAGCTTGACGCAATGCTCGACGCCATGATCGAGGCCGGCTTTACGCCATATGTCGCCGGTGCGTACAGGACTTATTCCTATCAGAGCCAGATGTTCAACACCAAGGCCAGCCAGATCGCCTATGAAATGGCGGGCGGCAAGACCGTGGACTATGACGACCCCTCCGGCATATATCAGGAGGCCGTCGAAGAGGCAAAGAAGATAACCATGATGCCCGGCGCAAGCGAGCACCAGCTTGGCCTCGCGGTGGATCTGCTGGACAGGGAGCGCTCCCGCTATGTGTATGAGGACATGGATCAGGACTTTTTTGCATGGCTTGACGAGCATTGCTGGGAGTACGGCTTCATAAAGCGCTACCCCACGCGCAAGCTGCTGCTCACCGGCTGGGATGAGCCGTGGCATTACCGCTATGTCGGCAAGGAGGCCGCGAAGTTCATTATGGAGCAGGGGATATGCCTTGAGGAGTTCTATGCCCACTATGTTCCGGACTTCACGTATTGACGGCGCGGGGGAAGCGAAAATATCCGGCAGATTTGCAAAAAAGTTCTTGCAATGCACGCCGTAAGGTGTTATTATGATGTTGTAAGGATTAGTTATTTCTCAGAGTGGGTCGCGGCCCACTCTTTTTTGTGAGACTTTTGCGCCGGTCATCCGGCGGCGCTGCGCACATGAAAACAATATGAAAGGGCGGAAGGAATGAGCAGAATAACTGATAAGGTTTCCCTTCTGGCAAGACCCGTCGTGGAAGAGGCGGGCTGCACGCTGTGGGACGTGGAGTATGTCCGCGAGGCGGGGACGTGGTACCTGCGCGTGTATATAGACAAGGACGGCGGCGTGTCCATAGACGACTGTGAGCGTATCAGCCGCGAGCTTGACCCCATACTCGACGAGGCCGACCCGATCCCGGACAGCTACGTTTTTGAAGTCGGCTCCGCCGGTGCGGAGAGGGAGCTTAAGCGCCCCGGCGATTTCGCGCAGTTCATGGGCAGTGAGGTCGAGGTGAAGCTCTACCAGCCGCTGGACGGCGCGAAGAGCTTCGTCGGCATTCTGAAGGCGTATTCCGACGACGGAACTGTGACGGTCGCCTCCGGCAAGAGGGAGCTCAGCTTTACAAAGGCGCAGACGGCACAGGTCAGATTACACGTTTCTATATAAATATATAATTTTCGCTTTGCACAAATCAGAATGGAGAGTATGAAATGAACGCAGAATTTTTTGAAGCCATAGAGGATATCGAAAAAGAAAAGGGCATCCCCAGAGAGTACATGTACGACAAGATAAAGCAGGCCATGCTGGCCGCTTTCCGCCGCGATAATCCCGAGTGCGAGGATAACGTCGATATAATCCTTGAAGAGGACAAGAAGCGCATCGAGATGAACGTCAACAAGACTGTTGTCGATGAGGTCGAGGATCCCTCTCACGAGATAAACCTTGAGGCGGCGAAGAAGATAAGCCGCCGCGCCAAGCTCGGCGACGTTCTGCCCATCCCCGTGGAGACGAAGAAGTTCGGCCGCATCGCGGCGCAGGCTGCAAAGCAGGTCATCATTCAGGGCATCCGCGAGGCGGAGCGCGGCATAATCTATGAGGAGTTCACCTCCAAGGAGCATGAGATACTCACCGGCATCGTCTCCCATGTGGAGCCGCGCAACGGCAGTGTTTCCATCCGTATCGCCTCCAACAGCGAGTTCACCGAGGCCATGCTTTCCCCCAATGAGCGCATCAAGACCGAGAACCTGACCGAGGGCGACCGCATAAAGGTCTACGTGGTCGAGGTGAGGAACTCCACCCGCGGCCCGCAGGTGCTCATCAGCCGCACCCACCCCGGCCTTGTCAAGCGCCTGTTTGAGCTTGAGGTGCCCGAGATCTACGACGGCACGGTGGAGATAAAGTCCATCGCGCGCGAGGCCGGAAGCCGCACAAAGATGGCCGTCTGGTCCGCAGATCCCGACGTCGATCCCATCGGCGCGTGCGTCGGCCCCAAGGGCGGCCGCGTCGCCAGCATCGTCAATGAGCTCAACGGCGAGAAGATAGACATCGTCAAATACAGCGACGATCCAGAAGAGTACATCGCCGCGGCGCTTTCCCCGTCGGAGGTCGTCAGCGTCACCATGCTGGAGGACGGGAAGAGCTGCCGTGTCATCGTGCCGGATTCACAGCTTTCTCTTGCCATCGGCAAGGAGGGGCAGAACGCCCGCCTTGCGGCCAAGCTCACCGGCTATAAGATAGACATAAAGCCCGAATCCGAGGCGTAAACAGCAAATATAAAGGAGGCGGCAGTATGCAGATGCAAAAGAAAATACCGATGCGGCAGTGTCTGGGCTGCCGCGAGATGAAGCCCAAGCGTGAGCTTATCCGTGTCGTGCGCGCGCCGGACGGGGCGATAAGCCTTGATTTCAAGGGCAAGGCGTCGGGCAGGGGCGCGTATATCTGTCCAAACGCATCCTGCCTTAAGAAGGCCATCCGGGGCAAGGCGCTTGAAAAGGCGTTCTCCGCCCATATCCCGGAGGAGATATACGAAAAGCTCAATGAGGAAATGGAGGCCGGCGTATGAGTGAAAGACTGCTTAACATGCTTGGCCTTATGCGCAAGGCCGGCGCCATAGATATCGGCGAGACGAACACGGGCGGCGCGTGCCGCGGCGGGAAGGCGAAGCTTCTTCTGCTCGCCTCCGACGCTTCGCCGAACGCGCAGAGCAGGGCGGCGGGCTTCACCCGCGGCAGGAACGTCTGCACGGCCACGATTCCATTCACGAAGGAAGAGATATCCGCGCATGTCGGCGTGAACGGCTGCTCCATGGCGGCCATTACGGATATCGGCTTTGCCAACGCTTTCGCGGCGGCGCTTTCGCAGGAATACCCCGGAAAATATGACGAGCTTGCATCGGCGGTCGGGCAGCGCTTTTCAAAGGCGGAGCGCCGGAAGAAAGAGGCTGCCGCGCATGAGAGAAACAAGAGGAACGGAAAAAGGAGGACTAACGTATGAGCATGATAAAGTACAGAGTGCATGAGGTGGCAAAGGATTTCAACGTCCCCACAAAGGTGATAAGCCAGATCCTCACCGATTATGCCACGACGCCCAAGAATCATATGCAGGTTCTTGAGACGCCGGAGCTTGACGTTATCTTCGAGTATATGACGCAGAACAATCAGGCGGCCAGCCTTGAGGAGATATTCACTGTCAAGCAGCCCAAGGAAGCGCCGGGTGCAAAGCAGGATGCGAAGAAGCCGGCCGAGCAGCCGAAGCCCGGCAAGCCCGCGCCCGCCCCCGCGGCCGGAGGCAAAAGCGCCTCACAGCCCGCGCAGAACTCACAGGGCACGCAGAACGCGCAGAACGCCCAGAGCGCCCAAAGCGCAAAGGCCGCCAAGCCCGACAAGCCGCACACGCCCCGCCAGGTGGCGGAAAAGCGCGTCGTCGATACCCGCGGCGGCGCTGCGGTCAACATCGAAAAGTACAACGAGAAGTTTGAAGATATGGCCGGCATGAAGGCCAAGGACAATAACCTCCGCCGCGGCAATAAGGAGAAGATAACAAGCAAGGCCAAGCAGCGCACCAGCCAGCAGCTCGCTTCCTCCAAGCGCCGCCAGGAGGAGCGCAACAAGATGAACCGCCTCCAGCTTGAGATAGCGAAGAAGCAGCAGCTCAAGGTGCAGATCCCCGATGAGATCAGCGTCGGCGAGCTTGCCTCGCGCATGAAGAAGACCGCGTCTGAGGTCATAAAGCAGCTTTTCAAGATGGGTGTTTTTGCGTCCGTTTCGGAGATAATAGACTATGACACCGCCGCGCTCGTGGCGATGGAGCTCGGCTGCAAGGTCGAGAAGGAGGTCATCGTCACCGTTGAGGAGCGCCTCATCGACGACCATGAGGATAAGCCTGAGGACCTCGTGCCCCGCGCCCCCGTCGTCGTTGTCATGGGTCACGTTGACCACGGCAAGACCTCCCTTCTGGACTATATCCGCCATGCCAACGTTGTCTCTGGCGAGGCCGGCGGCATCACGCAGCATATCGGCGCGTATACCGTCGAGATAAACGGCAGCCCCATCACCTTCCTCGATACGCCGGGGCATGAGGCGTTCACCTCCATGCGCGCCCGCGGCGCGATGGTCACGGATATCGCCATCCTCGTCGTTGCGGCGGATGACGGCATCATGCCGCAGACGGTGGAAAGCATCAACCACGCCAAGGCGGCGGGCATCCCGGTCGTCGTTGCGATAAACAAGATGGATACCGTCGGCGCGAATCCTGAGCGCATCAAGCAGCAGCTCACGGAGTACGACCTCGTCAGCGAGGAGTGGGGCGGCGACACCATCATCTGCCCGATATCCGCAAAGACGGGCGCGGGCATAGATAACCTGCTTGAAAACCTCGTCATCCTGGCCGAGGTGCAGGAGCTCAAGGCCAATCCCAACCGCGCCGCGAAGGGCACGGTCATCGAGGCGCGCCTCGACAAGGGCCGCGGCCCGATAATGACGGTGCTCGTGCAGAACGGCACGCTGCATCTTGGCGACATCATCATCGCCGGGACCTGCGTGGGCCGCGTGCGCACCATGATAAACGACAAGGGCCAGCGCGTCACCGAGGCCGGCCCCTCCACGCCTGTTGAGATCTCCGGTCTGGGCGAGGTGCCCAGTGCGGGCGACGTGTTCAACGCCGTCGCGGATGAGCGCATGGCCAGAGAGCTTGCCGAGGAGCGCCGCATCCAGCAGATGAACAACTCCATGGGCGGCGTGAAGAAGGTCAGCCTTGAAGACCTCTTCAGCCAGATACAGGCCGGTGAGATGAAGACGCTCAACATCATCGTCAAGGCCGACGTGCAGGGTTCCGCCGAGGCTGTCAAGGCCTCGCTCGAGAAGATCTCCAACGAGGAAGTGCGCGTCAAGGTCATCCACAGCGCCGTCGGCGCGATAAACGAGTCGGACGTTATGCTTGCCGCGACCTCCGGCGCGATAATCGTCGGCTTCAACGTGCGCCCGGATAACGCCGCCCGCGACAGCGCCGTGCGCAGTCACGTCGATATGCGCATGTACCGCGTCATATACGACTGCATCAACGAGATCGAGGCCGCAATGAAGGGCATGCTCGCCCCGAAGTTCAAAGAGGTCATCATCGGCCATGCCGAGGTCAGAGAGACCTACAAGGTCTCCAAGGTCGGCACCGTCTGCGGCTGCTACTGCACCGACGGCAAGATCCAGCGCGGCTGTCAGGTGCGCGTCCTGCGTGACAATATCGTCATCCATGAGGGTGAGCTTGCGTCTCTGCGCCGCTTCAAGGACGACGTCAAGGAGGTCGCCTCCGGCTATGAGTGCGGCATGCAGGTCGAAAAGTTCAACGACATCAAGGTCGGCGACGTGATAGAGTGCTTCGTCATGGAGCAGATAAATCAGTAATAAAAAAGATGATTCAGGTGCTTTGTGCCGCAAAGCACCTGAAAGTCTATAAGCTGAAAATTGAGGTAAATACAATGGCATCCAATAAACTTGCAAGAACAAACGATGATATACAGTTTGTGCTGTCTAAGCTGCTGCGTGAGGTCAAGGACCCGCGCGTGCAGCAGGGCATGATAAGCGTCACGCGCGTCGAGACGACGGGCGACCTGCGCTATTCCAAGGTGTGGCTGTCCGTCATGGGAATGCAGGACGAGAAGGAGTTCAAACGCGGGCTCAAGTCGGCCTCCGGATGGCTGCGCAAGGAGCTTGGCAGTGCGATGAAGTTGCGCTACACGCCGGAGCTCGTCTTTGAAATAGACCACAGCATCGAATACGGCGCGCATATAAGCGCGGTGATAAACTCCCTCGACATAGACCACAGTGATGATGACGCGGAGAATACTGACGGAAGAGAGTGAACGGCATGAACTGCAAGGAATGCGCCGAGCTTTTGAAGAAGTTCGATAATTATCTTATCCTTATCCACAGGAACCCGGACGGCGACACCGCCGGCAGTGCCGCCGCGCTTTGCAGCGCCCTGCGCAGGACGGGCAAAACGGCTTTCGTCCGCCCCTCTGCCGACGTTTCGGAAAAGCTCCTGCCGTATATTCAGCCGTGCTTTGCCCCGGCGGACTATGCCCCGGCATACGTCATCGCCGTCGATATCGCCGCGCCCGGCCTCCTGCCGGAGGGCTTCGAGGGCGAGGTGCAGCTTTGCATCGACCACCACCCTTCAAACAGCGGCTACGCGAAGAATACCCTGCTCAACGCCGGGCGTGCTGCCTGCGGTGAGATCGTGCTGGAGCTTATAAAGGCCCTGCGCGGCAGCGTCACCAAGCACGAGGCGACGCTTCTCTATCTTGCCCTCTCCACGGATACCGGCTGCTTCCAGTATTCCAATACCAACGCCCCCGCGTTCCGCGCGGCGGCGGAGCTGCTGCGCCTTGGGGCGGATAATTCCGATGTTAACCTACGCTTTTTCCGCCGCGTCTCGCCCGCGCGCCTTAAGCTCGAAGGGCTTATATATTCAGGCCTCGGCTTTTACCGCGACGGGAAGATAACCGTGGCGGAGATCACCCGCGCCATGATGGCGCAGTCCGGTGCGAGTGAGGACGATATGGACGATATCGCAAGCCTTGCCGGGCGTGCGGACGGCTGTGTGCTCAGCATCACCATCCGCGAACAGGCGGACGGGACCTGCCGGTTGTCTCTGCGCTCCACAAGCGAGGTCAACAGCAGCGATATCTGCGCCGTTTTCGGCGGCGGCGGGCATGCGCTTGCCGCGGGCTGCACCATTTCCGGCTCTGTCGAAAAGGCGCGGGAGCTTATCCTTGACGTCGTCAACGAGGTCTGGAAATGAACGGCATCCTGCTCATAGATAAGCCCTCCGGCTGGACCAGCAGCGATGTTGTCGTCAAGCTCAAGGGCGTCCTGCATGAGCGGCGCATCGGCCACTCCGGCACGCTTGACCCCATGGCCACGGGGCTTCTCATGCTCTTCGCCGGCCGGGCGACGCGCGCCGTCGAGTTTGCGGAGGCGCACGATAAGCGTTATACGGCGCATCTGCGCCTCGGCGTCGTGACGGACACGCAGGACGTCACCGGCGCTGTAATAAGCCGCTGCGCGCAGACTGTCACGCAGGCGCAGCTTGAATCGCTCCTGCCGCGCTTCACCGGCGCACAGCAGCAGATCCCGCCCATGTACTCCGCCATCAAGGTCGGCGGGAAGAAGCTTTACGATATCGCCCGCCGCGGCGGCGAGGTCGAAAGAAAGCCCCGCAGCATCGTCATATCCGATATCCGCGTCCTCGGCTGCGACGGGGGCGACTGGGTGCTGGACGTGCGCTGCTCGAAGGGTACATATATACGCACGCTCTGCCACGATATCGGGCAGGCTCTCGGCTGCGGCGGCTGTATGAGCGCGCTGCGCCGCACGGAGATAGGCGGCATTCCCGTGACCCATGCGCATACGCTGGAGGCGGTCATCGCCGCCGCGGCGGCCGGCACGGCGGAGGAACTTCTTATCCCTGTGGACAGCCTCTGGGCGGCCCTGCCGGAGTACCGCGCGGACGAGGCGCGCACACGGCGCATAAAATGCGGCAATGAGATAAAGACGCCCGCCCTGCCCGACGGGGATTACCGGGTGTATTCCGAATGCGGCGAATTTCTCATGCTCGGGCGCGCGCAGGGCGGCGTCATGAAAACTGTAAAAAGCTTTTTTGAGGTATAG
This sequence comes from uncultured Eubacteriales bacterium, assembly GCA_900549865.1. Lineage (GTDB taxonomy): Bacteria > Bacillota > Clostridia > Oscillospirales > Oscillospiraceae > Limivicinus. The sequence goes on along the minus strand of URPU01000019.1, from coordinate 22,193 downwards.
GCATATGGCAGATACAAAAAGAGTCATTGCGCTCGGCTTTTTTGACGGCGTGCATAAGGGGCACGGGGAGCTTCTCAAAATGACGAAGCGCCGCGCGGCGGAGATCGGAGCCACCCCCTCGGTGCTCAGCTTTGACGTGCACCCCGACACGCTGGTTTTCCATAAGGACGTTCCGCTCATAAACAGCGCCATCAGCCGGGAGGAGATCATCCGCCGCTGCTACGGGATAGACAACGTCGTGTTCCTGCACTTCAACCAGCACGTCATGCGTATGCCGTGGCGCGAGTTTATCGACTCGCTCATTGCTGAGCTTGGCATCGCGTGGATAGTCGTCGGGCATGACTTCTGCTTCGGCTATAAGGGGGAGGGGACGGCCGCGCGGCTTCAGGAATACTGCCACGAAAACGGCCTCGGCTGTGACATCATCCCCGCGCTGTGCATAGATGGGCGCGTCGTCAGCTCCACTTATATAAGGGAGCTTATCGCCGCCGGTGATATGGAAACGGCGAACCGTTTCCTCGGCCACCCGCACACTCTCTCCGATACCGTCCATTCCGGCTACCACCTCGGCACGAATCTCGGCGCGCCCACAATAAATATGTACTTCCCGGACGGCGTCCTTGTGCCCCGGCACGGCGTATACGCCGCGAAGGTGTATCTTGAGGACGGCAGCGGCTACATCGCCGTTACGAATGTCGGCGTCCGCCCCACGGTGAGCGACGCGAACCGCGTCAACGTCGAAAGCCACCTTCTCGACTATTCCGGCAACCTCTATGGCCGTCAGGCGCGGCTTGAATTCTTCAAGTTTATCAGACCAGAGGTCAAATTTGACTCGTATGAGGCGCTTTCCGCGCAGATCCATGCCGACGCGCAGACGGCGCGCGAATACTTCCGCAAACATAGGCAGTCCACAGACGGCTGCTGAAAAATAAAACACGGTAAAAGAAAAGGAGCATGAGAATGAAATGAAAATGAAAAAGCTTTTTCGCAATGTCGTTTTGTCCGCGCTTGCCCTTTGCCTTGCGCTGAATCTCGCCGCCTGCGGCAGTGAGAGCGTTCCGCCTGTCGTGACGGAGACCCCTGTGGACTCGGTCGAGCTGACACCGCCCGTGCCGGAAGAAACTCCCGCCGCAGAGGAAGCGCCGCAGAGCACCATGGCGACGGAGTTTTACGCCTGCGACCTTTTCACGGTCAATATCCCCGCGGGCTGGAAGCTTGTTTATGAGGCGTATGACGTCAACAGCGGCAAGGTGCTCTATAACGAGTCCGGCAAGCAGTCCGGCAGCGCCGATAAGTCCAAGGCGGAGCTGTGGATACTCGCGCAGGACCCGCAGGATGAGAACAACATCATGTTCTACGCCTCGTGGTTCGGGCCGTACTTCACCTCTCTCGGGCAGAAGAACGCGATGCTTCCCTCGCTCACGTCCGAAAACGAGTGGGCGCCCGTGCTTGACAGGCTGGACGCAGAGGACGTGCTGAATAACTGGGGGCCGATGTACACGCTGCTCGCCGCGCAGAACAGGCCCATCGCCGCCTACCTGCGCTGTTACCGCGTGGATGCCGTCGCGCAGGCGAATGTCGCCGACGGGGCCAGCAATCAGCTCACCGCGTCCGAGGTCTTTGCCAGCGTCAGCATTCCCGGCGCTTCCCAGCCCTACGGCATGTATTTTTATGATGAGCTCCAGCGCGTGGATTTCAGCTCCACCGCGGATTATTACGCAAGCCTGAATAACTATGCCTTCGTCATCGGCAATGACCGCGCATCCGACGCGGACGCGATGATGGACTGCGTGAAGAGCTTCGACTTCACCGGCTTCAACACGCTCTACGGCGCGTAACGCGCCCTGCGGCGGCACAAACGGCCGTATGCTTTCCGAAAGAGAAAACATACGGCCGTTTCCTTATCCGCTTTACTTCTTTTTTGACGCTATCGTGCGGTAATCGTCGCATTCGCAGACGCTGTCGGGAGGGAAAAACTCCTCCACGGGGAAGCGTATGCGGCTGAAAAGCATACAGGGATCCTCGTCGCTTGCAACGCCGGGGCACTCCTTGTCGGGCATGCAGTAGTCGTATGCGGGGATGAGAAGCTGTGTGTCGCGCTCTAAGCGGATTATGCTGAACTGGCCTATCGTCACGAACCAGCGGCGCGCCGTGTCCGTCAGCACAAGCGCCTCGGAAAACGCCGCCGATATGAATTCCGGGATGCGGCGCTGCTCTATGTCCGTGGGCAGCAGGCACTCGGAATCGACCAGCTTGCAGTGCAGGCAGATGGGGTCAACGGAGTTCACCACCGCCGTCGGCAGGTCGCCCGCCATGGCCAGCGGCACCGCGCTGTCGGAGGAGAAGGACTTCACGCTCCCCTCGCTTCCAAACAGCATCACGCGCTTGTCGAACACGGCAAGCCCCGTGCACGTCTGCCCGGCGGGGAAGGTCTCGCATATCACGCGGTAGAAATACGTGCAGTCCACCGTGTAATACCCGCGGTTGAAGCCGATAGGCTCCACGTTCACATCTACGTATAAAAGCTCCGCAGACCTTGGGCGAATGCTCAGGGCGTTTTCTATGTAGGACTGTGAAGTGACGGTGGGGTATACTCTCAGGTCATCCACGCAGTCCTTGTCTCGGCAGCTGTCGAATATCTTCTTTGTATTGATGCATACGGCTTCACGGATGCTTGCCGAGCTTTCAACCGGCCCGGGCACAACTCTGTCGGCCATAGATATACCTCCTGATGAACAGAATTGAAGAAACTTCAATACAGTCTATGCGCCGCCTCCGCATTTGTGTGATTTAGTCCTTGAAAAAAGGCGTGGATTATAATAAAATATATGCCTGAGATTTTAAAGGAGGGCAATATGGACAGACTTGGCTTCATACATGAAAAGCTGGATATAAAAATCTTCATTCTTTTTATCCTGCGCCGCCTGCCCGGCGTTGTCGATCCTGACACTCTGCTTGAGCTGTGCCAGTGCGACGGGGGAGTGGGGTACTTTGACTATTCCGACTGTCTCAGTGAGCTTGTCGATACCGGGCATATAGACGAGTGCGAGGGGGGCTACCGCATCACGGAGAAGGGCGCGCGCAACGCCGACACCGTGGAAAGCAGCCTGCCGTACTCCGTCCGCAAAAAGGCGGAGCGCCTGCTGGAGCCTGTTGCCGACAGGCTTCGCCGCGAGGCCATGATCGTCACGCAGCATTCCATGACCGACAGCGGCCTCACGGTCCATCTCGCCATGTCCGACGGCAAGGGTGAGATAATCGACATGCGCCTGCTCTGTGCCGATGAGGCGCAGGCAAAGCTCATCGAGGCGAACTTCCGCCGCGAGGCAGAGGCGTACTATCAGAAATTTATCGCTCTTTTGAGCGAGGAAAAGAGAAAGAAATCATGAATTCCATAATTCCCGAAGGCTACAAAAGCCTGCTTGGCATTTACGACACGCAAAAGGCGATCGGGCTTCTCAAGCGCCTGTTTGAGGACAGGCTCTGCGCGTCGCTGAATCTTTACCGTGTTTCTGCCCCACTCTTTGTCGAGGCCGGTTCCGGACTGAATGACGACCTCAACGGCGTTGAGCGCCCCGTCTCCTTCGACATCCTCCGTTCCGACAAGACCGCGCAGGTCGTCCACTCCCTCGCAAAGTGGAAGCGCCTCGCGCTCAAGCGCTACGGGTTCTACCCCGGCAGGGGCCTGTGCACGGACATGGACGCCATCCGCCGCGATGAGGACGTGCTGGATAATCTCCACTCCGTCTACGTCGATCAGTGGGACTGGGAAAAGGTCATCCTGCCCGAAAACAGGAATATCGACTATCTCAAGTCCACCGTTATGGACATCGTCTCTGCCATCTGCGACACGCAGGACACCATGCAGGCCATATATCCCCAGCTCCAGCGTCTCGGCCGGCTGGAGCGGCACGTCACCTTCGTCACGGCGCAGCAGCTTGAGGATATGTATCCCGGCCTTACGCCCAAGCAGCGCGAGAACGCCTTCACGAAGGAGCATAAAACCGTTTTCATCATCGGCATCGGCGGCGCGCTCAAGTCCGGCAAGCCGCATGACGGCCGCGCTCCCGACTATGACGACTGGACGCTCAACGGGGATATCCTCTTCTGGTGTGACTGGCTCGGCTGTGCGATGGAGGTGTCCTCTATGGGCATCCGCGTCGATCCGGAGTCGCTCGACAGACAGCTCAGCCTGTCCGGCCATGATGAGCGCCGCACCCTGCCGTACCATAAGGCGCTTTTGAACGGGGAGCTTCCCCTGACCATCGGCGGCGGCATCGGCCAGTCGCGCATTTCCATGCTGCTTCTCGGCAAGGCGCATATCGGCGAGGTGCAGGCCTCCATCTGGGATGATGAGACCGTCTCCGCCTGTGAGAAGGCCGGCGTGACGCTCCTGTAAGAAATATATAAATAAGGATAAAACGTATGTCATTTGTCAGCTTTCAGTTCTGGGCGGTGCTTCTGCCGCTGTGCTTTCTGGCATATGTGCTTGCCGGAAGGACGGCGCGCGGGCAGAATATCGTGCTGCTCATCGCAAGCGTTATCTTCTATGGTAGCTATGACCTGAAATATCTTCTCATTCTCGCACTCAGCATCGCCGTCACCTATCTCGGCGGGCGCATCGGCGCGGCGCAGGCGGGCGCGGAGAAGCAGGACCGCGTGTATACCTGGGCCTTTGTTGTCAACATCCTCATCCTCATCGTTTTCAAGTATACGAATTTCCTTCTCGGCAATCTCAACTCCGTCCTCGGCCTTTTCGGCGTGTCGATCGCCCTGCCGAAGATGCTTCTGCCCGTGGGCCTTGCGTTCTATACCTTCCAGAGCTCTACATACCTGCTCGACCTCAAAAGCGGCAAGACGGAGCCGGAGCGGGATCTTATCAACTACAGCCTCTTCGTCTCCTTCTTCCCCACGATAGTTTCCGGCCCCATCCTCCGCGCGTCAACGTTCCTTCCGCAGATACGCCGGCGGCGTGAGGTCAGCTTTGAACGCTTCCAGATATTCCTTTTCACCTTCCTCTGGGGCGCGTTTCTGAAGCTCGTGCTTTCCGACAGGCTTTCCGGCTTCGTCACGCACGTTTTTTCCAGCTATTATAACTACGGCGGCGCGGTCATGCTTGTGCATATGTCCTGCGCCATGCTCCAGCTCTATGTGGACTTCGCCGGTTACAGCTATATGGCCATTGCCGTGGCGGCGCTATTCGGCTTCGATATCCCGGATAACTTCCGCCAGCCGTGGTTTGCCACAAGCGTGGCCAATATGTGGCGGCGCTGGCACATCTCCATGATGACGTGGTTCACGGATTACCTCTACATCCCCCTCGGCGGCAGCCGCAAGGGCAAGGCGCGCAAAATGCTCAACACCTTCATCGTTTTCACGGTGAGCGGCCTGTGGCACGGCGCGGCGTGGACCTTCGCCTTCTGGGGCTTCATGGGCGCGTTTTATATGGCCGTCGGGCAGCTCACGCTTCCTTACAGGCTGCGCCTTTGCGAAAAGCTGCACATCGACCGCGAGACCTTCGGCTATAAAATGCTTCAGCGCTTCATCGTCTTTATGCTCATGGCAGCGATAGTCGTTCCGTTCAGCATCGGCGGCCTCAAGGCCACGGCGGTGTATTTCCGCCAGATGCTCACGGTCTGGAATCCGTGGGTGCTTTTTGACGGGTCGCTGTGCACCATGGGCATGACCGCCACGGACTGGCGCGTGTGCATCCTCAGCGGGCTTGTGCTGCTTGCCGTTTCCGCCCTGCGTGAGCATGGGTACAGCTGCGCGTTCATCCTCCGGCAGAATCCCGTGTTCCGCGCCGCTCTCGTGCTTGTGCTGTTCTTTGCCATCGTCGTCTTTGGCGTGTACGGCGCGCAGTATTCCGCCAGTGCCTTTGTGTACGCTGGATTCTAGGAGGCGGATATGAATAGAAAGATAATAACAAGGGTGCTCGCCATCCTTCTCGTCGTCGCCATTGCCCTTGGCGGCCTGTGGTACGCAAACCGCGTCCTCGTCATGAAGCGCGTGGACGGCGTTCTCACCATGCAGAATTTTTACGCCCAGCCCGACGGAACGGTTGACGTGCTCCTCGTCGGCAACAGTCATTCCGGCATAAATATCGACACCGCCACCCTCTGGACGGAGTACGGCATTTCCGCCTACGACCTCTGGGGCGGCGTGCAGCCGCTGTGGAACTCCTATCATTTCATTGTCGAGGCGCTCAAGTACCAGACGCCCAAGCTCGTCGTGCTTGAGGTCACCGCCGCGATAAGCGATTATGAGTATTCCGAGGAGCAGAACCAGATAAAGAATACCGCCGGCATGAAGCTCTCCGCCAATAAGCTTGAGGCCGTCAAGGTCTCCGCGCCGAAGGATAGATGGCTCAATCTTCTCCTCGGCTTCCCGCTTTACCACGGCCGCTTTGACGAGCTGACGGAGAAGGATTTCTCCCAGTTCCCGTGGTCTGCCGGGCTTGAGAACTTCAAGGGCAGCTACCTTCTCTACGGCACGGGGAATTATGAGCTTGAAAGCGCCGCGGGCGTCACGGCGCGCCGCGACATAATGGATAAGGAGCTTGAGTATCTCAATAAGATCATCACCCTCTGCCGTGAGCGCGGCATCCCTCTCATGCTTCTCAAAACGCCCGCGCTGGAGCGGCGCGACGCGCAGCCGATATATAATACCGTCTCCGACATTGCGTCTATAAACGGCCTAAATTTTGTCAACATGAACCTCATGGATGATGAGACCGGCATCACCGAAGCCGACTGGTCGCTTGACCGGCATATGAACGGCAGCGGCGCGCGCAAGGTCGCGCATTGGCTGGGGGCGTTCCTGCAAAGCGAGTACGGCATTGCCGACCACCGCGGCGATGCGCGCTATGCAAGCTGGGATATAAACGCACACACCGTCAATGACGATTATCTCGCCGCCATCACCGATAATGCCGATTACTTTGCCGAGCTTCGCCGCGGCGGCCGGGCGGCGCTCGTGATAAAGCAGAGCCCGTGGACGGAGAACGACGCGTATTCCGCCCTCGCCGCGGAGCTTGAAAGCGTCGGCTTTACAGGCTTGAAGTCCGCCAAGGACAACGACGCTTTCCTCGTCAGCAATACCGCCTCCGGCGCGGATGTTCCGGCCTCGGTCTCCGGCGATGTGGTCACCTTCACGCTCGACGGGGAGGAGCTGACCGTCAGCTTTGAGTATCAGGACGCTGTCCTCGGCGGGAAGCGGCTGTCCTGGTTCGGCAGCAGCGAAATGACGCTCATCGTCTACGACACGACAACGCATGAGCTTGTCGATGTCGTCACGTTCTCCTCGCTCAACGGCTATAAGCTTCGCCGCGCGGAGAGCACGGACTAAAGTATTATAAATTAAAAATTAGAGTAAAAAACGGAGAGAGGCTTTAATGAAGCCTCTTTCCGTTTTTTGCAGAGCTCCGGGTCATTCCCTGCGCATGAGAACTCGCTTTCATCTGTAAACTCACTGGCACGCTCATCCTACCACATCCCCCGCGCGCATAACGGCGAAATATGCGCTTGTGATGCCGGGGCAGACACAATTATTTGGAGTGCCGGAGAATAGAACTGAATTCCTAGCGCATATGCCTGCTGGGCAGCGGGTCACATTCCGACGTCGGACAGCTTGAACATATTGTCGCGCTTGAGCTCTATGGACGAGTGGACATAGCGGTTGAGCGTGATGGCCGTGGACGAATGCCCCAGTATCTCCGAGAGCGATTTCAGCTCAAAGCCGACCTCGACGCAGCGTGTGGCGAACGTGTGACGCAGCGTGTGAAAATGCGCGTCCTCTATCCCGCATTCGCGTAAGTACCGGCGCAGGCGATACTGCACAGTGCGCGGCTCGATAAACCGGCGCGAGCCCGTCAGAACGAAGGCGCGGCGGTCGGCGACGATCATCTGCGCGCACAGCGCCGCGGCAAACTCCGTCATGGGGATCACCCGCATAGACGTGCCGCTTTTCGGCGCGGTGACGATTATCTTAGTCCGCTTTCCGCCGCGGCACTCCTCATCCTTCAGCCGCTGCATCGTCTCCTCGACGCGGATGGTATTGTCCGACAGGGAGACCGCATCCCAGCGGAGGGCGCACAGCTCGCCGATGCGCAGGCCCGTCAGCATGGCCAGCAGCACACCGAAGCGCCCCGCGTCCATATTCGTGAGCAGATATTCCATGAAGCGCACCTGCTCCGGCCGCGTCAGCACACGCGCTTCCCGCCTGATCTCACGCGGGAATACTATTTCCACGGCCGGGAACTGGCCGGGGAACTGCTTTCCGGCGTATATGAGCACGGATTTGAGAACGGTGAGAATATCCCGCGCCGTTTTCGGGCTGAGGCCGTCCTTCTCCGTCAGCGCCGTTGAAAAGCCGTTTATCGTGCTCTGCGTAAGCGAACGCGGCCGGCAGCCGCCGAGGCGGCGCTTGATGTGCCCGTCGATGACCGCCGAATATTTTATGTACGACGATTCCTTGAGCCGGCTCTTGGTGAGCTGTAGCCATTCGTCGCAATAGACGGAGAAGGGCTTGTCCGCCTCTGCCGCCATGCGGGCGGCGGTGCTGAGAGAATGATCCTTTGTCTGCTGTTTTTTCTGTTTCTTTGACATGTGTCAATACCTCCTTCTGTGCGCATCAGTGCGCACTCGCCGGTATATGACACAGTTGCGGTTGATAAGTTGCTTTCAGGCTGTTATAATCAGGCTATACCCCGACATGTTCAGACGAAAAGAGCGTGAAGCATATGGACAAAAAGCAAAAAAGAAAGGCAAATCCATTCATCACGGCGGGTGCGGTGCTGCTGCTGGCAGCGCTGGCGCTGTACGTATACAACGCGATTGACAGCCGCCGCGCGGGACAAGCGGCGGACGCGCTGCTTGACGGCGTGCAGGCGCAGATAGAGGCGCGCACGGAGAGCGCCGCCGGTGAAGCGCCGGAGGCGGAGGCGGCAGAGGCAACGCCCGTGCCGGAAATGCCCGTGATAGAGCTTGACGGGAACGAGTACATCGGCTATATCTCCGTGCCGTCACAGGGGATAGAGCTGCCGGTAATGTCAGACTGGAGCTATGACAGGCTGAAGATCGCGCCGTGCCGCCAGTTCGGCTCATACTACACCGACGACCTTGTCATCGCCGCGCACAACTTTGACACGCACTTCGGCCGGCTGAAATACCTCTCCTCCGGCGACAGCGTGGTTTTCACTGACGCCGCGGGCGGCGTGCACAGCTATGCTGTCACGCGCCTTGAGACCGTCCATCCGGACGATGTGTCCGCGGTGCAGAACAGCGGGCACGACCTTGTGCTGTACACCTGCACGCTCGGCGGAAAGACGCGCGTGACGGTATTCTGCGACAGAGAGGATGCGGAGAGCTGAAAAAGCACAAAATCATTGCAAGTTGCGACCCATAATGCTATAATCCACATACTTCAAATCAACGGAGTATGTGGATCATGCTTTTTTCTGATAAAAATCGCCGGTTTTTCAATCTGGCCTATGCGGCGGTGCAGGGAATATACTGGATGGGCTTCTGCATATGCGTCGCCTTTGCGGCGGTATACATGCAGTACAGGGGATATTCCAACACGGCGCTGGGCGCGGTCGTCGCGCTGGGCAACATCGCGGGCTTCCTGCTGGCCCCGGCTGTCGCCGCGCTGGTGGATTCCTCACGCCGCATCACGATATTCCACTGCCTGTGGGCGACGGCGGCGGTGCAGCTCATGCTGTTCGCAGTGCTTATGACAGTGCCGGGGCGCTCGTTTGCGACAGCCGCGGCGTACTGCCTATACATCGCGTGCTGCAATCTGTCCGGCCCGCTCGTCAACCAGCTCAGTCTCGACCTTGAGGAGCGCTGCTGCCACATAAACTTCGGCGCGGCGAGGAGCGTCGGCTCCTTCGCGTTTGCGGTGACGGCGCTTGTTCTGGGCCGCATCGTGGAAAGCCGCAGCGCGGCGATCCTTCCCGCCGCGGGCATCGTGTGCACGCTGGCGCTGAGCGCGGCCGCGGCACTTATATACGCGCGCATGGGCGGCGCGGCAAAGCCTGTGCAGCCGCAGCAGCGCGAAGAGCACGCCGCCGGGCTTTATGAATTCATCCGCGGCAACGGCCGCTTCTGCATAGTCATGCTGGGCATGTCGCTCATCTTCTTCTCGCACAACATCGTTTCGGGCTTCATGATAAACGTCGTGCGCGCCGTCGGCGGCGGCACGGCCGTCATGGGCGGTATAAACGCGTTCATGGCGCTGACGGAGCTTCCGTGCATGATACTTTACGACCGCATCGAAAAGCGCTTCGGCTGCGCGGCAACGGTGCGCTTCGCCGCGGTGATGTTCGTGGCGAAGTCGCTGTGCATCGCGCTTGCGGGGAACATCCCGGCGTTGTACGCGGCGAACGCCATTCAGGCCGTGTCCTATGCCATCATGATCCCCGCAGGCGTGCGCTATGCCGAGCGGTACACGCCGCATAAGGACTCCGCCAAGGCACAGTCCATCGCCTTCGGGATGTCCACGCTCGGCTCGGTATTCTCGGGAAGCATAGGCGGCGTGCTGTACGACGCGCTGCCGGTGCATTCGGTGCTTCTCGTGGGCACGGCCGCGGCGGCCGTGGGCGCGGCGGTATGCCTCATCTTTTCAAGATCCGCCGCAAAGCCCTGACGGTGTGCGGCGCTCAGCCGAGGTACGCCGTTGCGGCGATCTCCAGCGGAACGTTCTTGGGCAGTGCGGCCGCCTGCACGCAGTAGCGCGCGGGCTTGTGCCCGCCGAAGAACTCCGCGTACACCTCGTTTATCGTGTTGAAATCCGCAAGGTCGCGCACAAAGATCTCGACCTTGGCGATGCTCTCCTTCGTGCCGCCGCCGGCCTCGACGATCGCAAGGACGTTGTTCAGCGCAAGCGCGGTGGCCTTTTTGATGTCCTGCTCGACCTCGCCGGTCTCGGGGTAGAAGGGGCACTGGCCGGAGGTGAAGATGAAGTCGCCGCATTTTGTGCCGTGGGAATAGGGGCCTATCGCGGCGGGGGCCTTCGGGGTGTGCAATATCTCAAGTGACATAGTGATGCTTCCTTTCTGATTTAAATTTGTAAACCGCATATATTATATCAAACCCGCGCGCGTTTCGCAATAAGCGCGCGGCGCATACGCATAACAAATGCCTCCCACCCGTAACGCTCCGGAACTCTTCGGATGGGAGGCTGAGACTGTCGAAAAAGTGGCTTTGCCGCTTTTTCGAGAAAGCTTCGCTGCGTTCTGCGCCTCTGTTGTCCGCTGATAGCGGACAATTCGACGCTCACTCCGCGCAAAGTGTTTTCTGCCACGCACATGTCGCGGCAGAAAACGAATTATACTGCTTTCGCGTCTGCGGACGCGAAACTCTGCGAGGCTTTTTGACCTGCTGCACCTCCCGTTCGGAACGCTTCGGATGGGAGGCTGTGCTTTTCTTACGCTCACGCGGCGGCGCTGCGCTTTATCCCGTGCATGAAGCCGGTGACGGAATTCGTGTGTATGTCCCCGGCGATGACGTGCTGCCCCTTTATGTACAGCGTCACGAGCACCGTGTCGCCCTCGTCGGGATAGTTCGTCACCTGATAGGTGTACTGACTGCACTTCTGCCCGAGGTATTTGCGCAGGTCGTAGCCCTGCGCGAGCTGCATCTCATTATAATCCTTCATCACACCCTCGAGCGCTTCCGGCAGAACGACGCTTTTGTATTCCTCCGTATCCACATCTATCTCCCAGCCCAGCTCATTGAGGAAACTTTCCCGTCCCTCCGCCGTCGAAAGACCTGTGTCGTTATTTCTGTACGCGATCAGCCATTTGGCGAGGATCATCAGAAACAGCACGAGCGCGCAGACGAACACGATGGTAAGCGCCCTTTTCTTTGTAAAGACCACGACCTTATCCAGCATTAGCACACACCTCCAGATACCGATACAAGCTGCTGCACTACAGCCTATTCAAATTTGCAGCCGGGTATGCTATAATATACGGGTCATTAAGGAAAGCGAGGTGCGGCTATGGCGCAGATGAGACTGGACAAATACCTTGCCGGTATGGGCATTGCCACGCGGAAGGAGCTGCGGCAGATAATAAGGAGCGGGCGCGTGACCGTAAACGGCGTCACCGCCGCCGCGCCGGATATGCGCATCGACGCGGACGCGTGCACCGTCGCCCTCGACGGCGAGGCGCTGCGCTATTCGCAGTTTCACTACTACATGCTTTATAAGCCCTGCGGCGTCGTCACGGCGACGGAGGACGGCCGGCAGGGCACGGTGATGGATCTCGTCACGCCGGAAATGCGGCGGATGGGGCTTTTCCCCGTGGGACGGCTGGACAAGGATACGAGCGGGCTTCTGCTGCTGACGGATGACGGCGATTTTGCCCACCGCGTCATCTCGCCGAAGTCAGAGGTGGAAAAGCTCTACCTCGCGCGGGTGGACGGCATATTGACGCCGGAGGACGCGGCCGCGTTTGAACGCGGGATAATCCTTGCCGACGGAACGCAGTGCCTGCCCGCGCGGCTGGACATTCTTGCCCCGGACGAATGCCGCGTCGCCGTGATGGAGGGAAAGTATCATCAGGTGCGGCGGATGCTGGCCGCGTGCGGGAAGCCCGTGATAACGCTCAAGCGGCTGTCCATCGGCGCGCTCAGCCTGGACAGCGGCATGGCCGAGGGGGATTTTCGTGAACTTGACCAAGCAGAACTGGCGCTGGTATTTGCTGCAATTTAACGGATTTTCGCCCGTCCGTCATGGGCTTTTTGAGCGGAAAAACAACAGCGCGAAAAAAATTCACAAAAAACTGCAACGATTTCTATTGAAAATCACATACAATGGAGTTATTATGTATAAAGAATAATGCGGGATTATAGTGCTTTTTGCTATAAGCATACGGGAGGCCGCCGCAGAGCATGGGAGGCATACTAAATGTCGAGCAAGATATTCCAGAATGTGATCATTCAAATGAAAGACGCCGTGGACAAGACTATCGGCGTCGCAGACGAGCAGGGCTTCGTCGTGGCAAGCAGCGAGCTTGCGATGATAGGCTCCCGGCTTGACGACTTTCGCATCTACGAATTTGACGGGCCTGACCGCTTTGTGGTCACTCCCGCAAGGACGTTCTGCCCGCTGTCGTCCGACAGCGGAAAGCTGGACTACGCGGCATTTGTGGAGGGAACGGACTCCGTGTCCAGAACTCTCTGCGCCGTCGCCGCCGTCGCCTTCAACGAGGCGAAGAACAATTACGAGGAAAAGCACAACAAGGCCGCGTTCGTGAAGAACATCATTTCCGACAATATTCTGCCGGGTGATGTTTACGTGCGCGCAAAGGAGCTGCACTTCGTCACGGATGAGCCGCGCACGGTGCTGCTCGTGCGGCAGGTGGAAAATCCCGACGTGTCCGCCGTGGAGGTCATCCAGCGGCTGTTCCCGGACAAGCAGCGCGACTTCGTGCTGAACATAAACGAGGCGGACGTCGTCGTCGTAAAGGCGCTGCCGAATGCCAACTGCCCGGAGGAGATCATGAAGACCGCGCGCACGATAGAGCGCGTGATGCATGAGGAGCTTGGCGCAAAGACGGTCATCGGCATCAGCACGAACGCCCGCCATCTGCGTGAGCTTGCCGACAGGTATAAGGAGGCGCAGGTCGCCATCGACGTCGGCCGCATATTCGAGGCGGACAAGACCATTATAAACTATGAGACTCTCGGCCTCGGGCGCATCATCTATCAGCTTCCCACGACCCTTTGCGAAATGTTCCTGAACGAGGTGTTCAAGAAGAACCCGATCGAGACGCTTGACGAGGACACGCTTGAGACCATAAACCGCTTCTTTGAAAACAACCTCAACGTATCCGAGACCTCCCGCAAGCTCTACGTCCACCGCAACACCCTTGTCTACAGGCTGGAAAAGATAAAGAAGATAACCGGCCTCGACCTGCGCGAGTTCGACCACGCGATAGTGTTCAAGGTGGCAATGATGGTGAAGATGTATTTGGATTCGCTCAACAACGCCAAGTACTGATTACATAGTTTAAGCCCGGCTTAAGGCTGCGGCTGTATAATTTCACGGCAGATCATCCGATTTTTTGGAGGATAAACGACTTATGGTTCAAATGAACAACGTCACAAAGGTCTACGACAGCAGCAACACCGTTGCGCTGGACAACGTTGACCTTACGATCAACGAGGGCGAATTCGTCTTTCTGGTCGGCCCGTCCGGCTCCGGCAAGACGACGCTCATGAAGCTCATCACGGGCGAGGTTTTTGCGACCTCCGGGCAGGTGATCGTCAACGATTTCGACATGACGAACATCCGCCGCAGTAAGCTGCCGAAGGTCCGGCGTTCTCTCGGCGTTATATTCCAGGATTTCCGCCTTATAGAGAATATGACGGTGTATGACAACGTCGCCTTCGTCATGCGCGTTGTGGGCGCCGCGCCGAAGGAGATCAAAAAGCGCGTGCCCTACGTGCTGGAGCTTGTCGGGCTTGAGGGGCGCGAAAAGCGTATGCCCAACGAGCTTTCCGGCGGCGAACAGCAGCGTGTGGCCATTGCGAGGGCGCTGGCCAACAATCCCCGCATGATAGTCGCGGACGAGCCGACAGGCAACCTTGACCCCGTGCGCAGCCTTGAGCTGATGCTGCTTTTTGAAAAGATAAACGAGATGGGCACGACGATACTTGTCGTCACACACGAAAAAGAGCTGGTCAACGCCTTCGCCAAGCGCGTCATCACCATAGACGGCGGGCACGTCATCAGCGACGGAATGGATGGGTATTACAGTTATGAGATTGAGTAGATGCGGCTATCTTATCCGCGAGGGCTTCCGCAGCATCACAAAGCACGGATTCATGTCCTTCGCCTCGGTTACGGTCATTATGGCCTGCCTTATCATCATGGGCAGCGTGTCGCTGCTCTCGGTCAACATTGACGCGCTCATAAAGGACCTTGAAAACCAGAACGAGGTCGTCGTCTTTGTGGACGACACCATCACCGACGAAAACGAGGCCCGCGCGCTGCAAAGCAGCGTGGAGGCCATCGACAACGTAAGCTCGGTGGAGTTCGTCTCCCGCACGGACGCGATGGACGCGTTTATGAGCAAGTATGACGAATCCCTCATGGAGGGTATCGACGAGACGGTGTTCCGTCACCGCTTTGTCGTCCACCTGACGGACATCTCCCTCATGGCGGAGACGGAGAGGGATCTTCGCAACATCCCCGGCATCGCCAAGGTCAATGCGCATCTTGACTACGCCAAGACCTTCGTCACCATCCGCAACATCGTCAGCGTCATTTCGCTGGTGCTGATAGTGATGCTGGTGTTCGTGTCGGTGTTCATCATGTCCAACACCATCAAGCTTGCCACCTTCGGCCGGCGTGAGGAGATCGCCATCATGAAAATGGTCGGCGCGAACAACTCCTTCATCCGTCTGCCCTTCGTGGTGGAGGGGCTTGTGCTGGGCATCCTCGGCGGCGGACTCGCGTTCTTTGCCGAGTGGGGCATATATGAGCTTATCACAGGCAAGCTCGTGGAAAGCCTCACTGGCAGCTTCATCGCGGTAGTTCCCTTCAGGTCGGTCGCAATGATCGTTCTCATCGTCTACCTCGGCACCGGTATCCTCGTCGGCGCCGTCGGCGGCGTCAACGCCATCAGAAACTACCTGAAGGTTTAAGTCTCGGGCGTCTCCCGCGCTTTGCGGGGGAAACCCACCGGCAAATAAGGAGCATACATATCTATGAACAACAAGAAAGTTATCTCGGTCATAGCGGTCGTTCTCGCCGCGCTGATGGTAATGTCGCTGATGGTGAGCATCATCCCGGTCAGCGCCTACGCCGTCACGGAGGACGAGGTCGCCGCCATACAGGCACAGAAGAAAGAGATATCCGGCAGGGTGAAGGACTGCAAGGAGAGGCTGGACGCACTCAAGCAGCAGCAGGCAAACGTGCTTGAGCAGCGCGCGGCGCTCATGGAGCAGAACAAGCTCACGCAGGAGCAGATCGATCTCGTGCAGGAGCAGATCGACATATACAACGACATGATCGCCGACAAGGCCGCGGAGGTCGAGGACGCCAAGACACGCGAGGATCGCCAGCTCCAGAAGTACCGCACCCGCGTGCGCGCCATGGAGGAGAACGGCGGCTACAACATCCTTGCCGTCGTGCTGCAGTCCGACAACTTCAGCGAGCTTCTCACAGCCGTTGACGATATGGGCGAGATAATGAACAGCGACCGCGCGCTTGAGGATCAGTACATCGCCGCGCGCGAGGAGACTGAGGAAATAAAGGCCGATTATGAAGCCGTCAAGGCCGACTATGAGGAAAAGCAGGGCGAGCTGAAAAGCGAGCAGGACGAGCTGAAAAAGCAGATGGACGAGGCCACGGAGCTTCTTGACTCCCTGCAGGAGGACATAGAAAAGGCCGTGAAGGAATACGAGGCCGCACAGGCCGAGGAGGCCGCCGCATCTGCCGAGGTCAGCAACATCATCGCCCGCTGGAACGCCGAGAAGGCCGCCCAGACCACCACCAGAGAGGTCACGAACGAGGACGGCACCACCACTATCATAGAGGAGCCCGCGGGTGGCGGCGTTGAGGGCACAGGCAGCCTTATCTGGCCCGTGCCGTGCTCCATGCGCGTCACCAGCCGCTACGGCGACCGTTCCGACCCGTTCACGGGCAAGACGACCTATCACGCCGGTATCGATATAGACGGCTTCGGCAACGACGGGCAGCCCATAATCGCCGCCGACAGCGGCACGGTCATCACCGCGTCCAGCAACAGCGGCTACGGCAACTATGTCATTATCGACCACGGCGGCATGAAGACGGTATACGCGCATATGTCCGGCCTTGCGGTAAGCTCCGGGCAGACGGTATCCCAGGGGCAGACCGTCGGATACCTCGGCGCGACTGGCCGCGCCACGGGCACGCACTGTCACTTTGAGGTGTACGTGGGCGACAGCAGGACTGACCCGGCAGCTTACTTCTCCGGGATCTCCTACTACAACTGCTGATAAAGGCAGTTCAGGGTACCAGATATGAGCATTAAATACAGAAAGCTTCTGGCCGTGCTGCTGGCGCTGGCGCTGGTTTTCCCGGCGCTTACCGCGGCGGCGCCGGTCGAGGCCGCCGCCGTATCCGAGGATGAGCTTGACCAGCTCAAGGCGGAGCGCGACGCGCTTGTCAAGCAGCGCCAGCAGCAGCAGGCCGTCGTAAACGACCTCAAGCAGCAGCAGGCGGGCGTTCTCGCCGTGAAGCAGGCGCTGGATGAGCGGAACATGTACACCCTCTGGCAGATACAGCTCACGGAGCAGGAGATTGCGCTTTACGACGATATGATCGCCGATAAGAGCATCGAGGTCGATGAGGCGAAAGCGCTCGAGCTGGAGCAGCTCGACAAGTACCGCAGCCGCGTGCGCGCCATGGAGGAGAACGGAAGCTATGACTTCATCGCATACCTTCTCAACACCTCCGACCTGGGCGAGCTTCTCACCGCGGTCGATGATATCGGCGAGATCATGGAAAGCGACCGCAACCTTGAGGATGCGTACATAGAGGCGCGCCAGAACACGGAGGCCGTCGTCGCCGAGTACGAGGAGTACAAGGCGGATATCGTGGACAAGCAGGACGAGCTGCGCGGCGAACAGCAGCAGCTCCAGTCCGAGCTTGACGAGGCCACCAAGCTTATAACCGACATAACGGCAAACCTTGCCGACAACGCCGCGGTGCTGGAGGAGTTTCAGGCCGCGGAGCAGGAGGCGGAGACCAATGTGGCAAACATGGTCATCGCCCTTGAAAAGCAGCGCGCGGCCGCGGCGGCTGCCTCCGGCGGAGGCGGCGGGGGCGGCGGCACCGTCGTGGGGACGGGCGCGTTCGCATGGCCCGTGCCGTCGTGCACGTATTTGACCAGCCGCTTCGGTCTGCGCGTCCATCCCGTCTACGGGACG
Source organism: uncultured Eubacteriales bacterium (assembly GCA_900549865.1). Classification (GTDB taxonomy): domain Bacteria; phylum Bacillota; class Clostridia; order Oscillospirales; family Oscillospiraceae; genus Limivicinus. The sequence continues at coordinate 4,266 of URPU01000019.1, read as the reverse complement.
ACGAAATCCCACACCGGCATTGATATCGGCGCGGAGTCCGGCGCGACCATCGTCGCTGCGGACGGCGGTACCGTCACCATGGCCGGCGTGAACAGCGGCTACGGCAACTGTGTAATGATAGACCACGGCAACGGCTACAAGACGCTGTATGGGCACATGTCCTCCATCGCCGTGTCGAACGGGCAGACCGTGTCCAAGGGCGACACCATCGGCTATGTCGGCAGCACCGGCATTTCGACCGGGCCGCACTGTCACTTTGAAGTCTGGAAGGACGGCTCGCGCATCGACCCGGAGCAGTTCTACAGCGGCCTTACCTTCTCGGAAAACGCCGGGGTGTAAGGCGGGCATAATAGAGCCGGACAGTCCTTTTGATTCGACTGTCCGGTTTCCCTGCAAGAAAGAAATATATTACCCCCGCGGCGGAAGGGAGCTGTTTTATTGAAAAAGATATTCCATAGATTTCTCATGAACGTCGGGCGCGTGATCGTCGCCATATTCAACATAGGCATACGCCTCAAGTACGTTATCCTCGTCTGCGCGCTTCTCACCTTCGGCACGTATTATCTGACGTCTCACAGGATGATCGAAAACGTCGGCGGCAAGTCGGAATACGACGAGGCCATGCGCTATATCGAGATAAAAAATATCGTCGATGGCAAGTTCATCGACGAGGTGAACCGCGAAGCCATGGGCGACTCCGCCGCGGCGGCGATGGTCTCCGGCCTCGGCGACCCGTGGAGCTATTTCATGACGGCGGACGAATATAAGACCTATCAGCTCTCCTCCACGAATGAATATTCCAATATCGGAATGACGATAATGCAGGATGAGAACACCGGCGGCTATCAGGTCGTCGCCGTCAGCGCGGATTCTCCCGCGGCGTGGGCCGGGCTTTCCGCGGGCATGGTCATCACGGATATCGACGGCGAGGATATCACCTCGCAGGATATCGACTATGTGCGCACACTCATCCGCTCGCGGCTGAACACGAAGTTCACCCTTGGCATCAACAGGGGGCAGAGCACCATTGAGGTGGACTGCTCCACTACCTATGTTAGCCCCGTGTCGTACCGTATGGAAAAGACCGAGGCGGGCTACATAAAGATAGACAACTTTGAGGCCGGAAGCGGGCAGGACGCGATAAATGCCATTGAGGATCTTCTGGCGCAGAAGGCCGTGGCGCTGTGCATCGATCTGCGCGGCAATGCCGGCGGCCTCAAGACCGAGGCCGCGTCGCTGCTGGACTATCTTCTGCCGAAGGGCACGCTCTTTATTGAGCGCGACAAGGACGGCAAGGAGGAGGTCACGGAGTCTGACGGCATGTGCGTGCAGATACCCATCGTTGTCCTCATAAACACCGAGACCTACAGCGAGGCGGAGCTTTTCGCCGCCGTGCTTCAGGAATATAACTGGGCGCTTCTCATGGGCGAGCCCACCAGCGGCAGGACAAGGACGCAGGTCACCATCCCGCTGGACGACGGCAGCGCCATCCGCCTTTCCACAAAAACATACCTCACACCGAACGGCAACGACATATGCAAGGCCGGCGGCGTTGTTCCCGATTCCATCGTCTATAACAGCGACGCTTCCGCGACCGGCACCACCGCCGGCACCACCGGCAGCAGCGACGGCACGGCCAGCACCTCCAACGATGAGCAGCTTATGGCCGCCCTCAAATATTTGAGTTGACACGGCGCGGGAATACAAATATAATATATAAGATTTATAGGCTTTATAGTTTTCCTATACAGTTTTTTAGTTACCAAACGCGCATTATTTTAAAAGGGGAGCGTTTTTTATGAGCAATACTTCTAACAGATTCAAAATGAGTCAGGAGCGTCTGGACGCGCTGAAGGAAGAGCTGAACTACCTTGAGACTGTCAGGGAAAAGGAAGTGGCCGAGCTTATCAAAGAGGCCAGAAGCTTCGGCGACCTTTCGGAAAACAGCGAGTACGACGAGGCCAAGACGGAGCAGGGCAAGCTCTACTCCAAGATAGCGGAGCTTAAGAGTCTTATTGAGAACGCGGAGATAGTCGATAATATTGACCACGACGCCCCCAAGGACACCGTCACCCTCGGCAGCATCGTCAAGGTGCTGGACATCGAGGAGGAGTTTGAGGACACGTATGAGATAGTCGGTTCGCAGGAGGCCAACCCCAGAGAGGGCCGCATCTCCGACGACTCGCCTCTCGGCAGAGGGCTGCACGGCCACAGGGCCGGCGACATCGCCACGATCGAAGCGCCCGCAGGCGCGCTCAAGTTCAAGATAATTTCCGTGGAAAACAAATAAACGGGTGGTATGGATAAAATGAGTGATGCAGTAAACAATCAGGCTGTCGAGACGCAGGAGCTTTCCGAGATCTTGCAGGTGCGCCGTGATAAGCTTGCCGCGCTGCAGCAGGACGGCCGCGACCCCTTCCAGCAGACGAAGTTCAGAAGAAGCGCCTGGTCGGAGGAGATAAAGGCCGATTATGACGCTTTCGACGGCAAGACCGTTTCCGTCGCGGGGCGTATCATGTCCAAGCGCGGCATGGGCAAGGCCATCTTCTGCCACATTAAGGACGACAGGGGCCAGATACAGCTCTACATCCGCGCCGACTCCGTCTCGGAGCAGGAGTTCGCGGACTTCCGCAAATATGACATTGGCGATATCGTCGGCGTCAGCGGCTACGTGTTCAAAACCAAGACGGAGGAGATATCCGTGCATGTGTCCTCGGTGGTGCTGCTTTCAAAGTCGCTGCGTCCTCTGCCGGAGAAGTTCCACGGCATGACCAGCACGGAGCTTAAGTACCGCCAGCGCTATGTTGATCTCATCGTCAACGATGACAGCCGCCGCAACTTTGTCATCCGCTCCAAGTTCGTAAGCTACGTGCGCCGCTTCCTTGATGCGCGCGGCTATATGGAAGTCGAGACGCCCGTTCTCAACACCATTTCCGGCGGCGCGACGGCGCGCCCGTTCATCACGCACCACAACACGCTCGATATAGACATGTATCTGCGCATCGCAACAGAGCTCAACCTCAAGCGCCTTGTCGTCGGCGGTATTGAGCGCGTCTATGAGCTTGGCCGCATTTTCCGCAACGAGGGTATGGACACCCGCCACAATCCGGAATTCACCACTGTCGAGATTTACGAAGCGTATGCCGACTTCAACGACATGATGGACCTGTTTGAGGATCTGCTCTCCGGTGCGGCGAAGGAGATACTCGGCACGTATGACGTTAACTGGCAGGGCTATGATATCAGCCTCGCGCCTCCCTTCCGCCGCATGACCATGGCGGAGGCCGTGAAGGAATATCTCGGCATTGACTTCATGGCGATAGACTCCGATGAGGAGGCCGTCGCCGCAGCGAAGAGCGCCGGTGTGGACATGGACAAGGTCGAGCCGACTTGGGGCCACGCGCTGTATGAGTGCTTCGACCAGAAGGTCGAGGAGAAGATGATTCAGCCCACCTTCGTCACCATGCACCCCGTTGACGTATCCCCGCTTGCAAAGCGCAGCCCGAAGGATCCGCGCCTGACTGAGCGGTACGAGCTGTTCATCGCGTGCTCCGAGATGGGCAACGCCTTTTCCGAACTCAACGACCCCATCGACCAGAAGCAGCGCTTCCAGAAGCAGGTCGAGATGCGCGACCACGGCGACGAGGAAGCCGGCATGATGGACGACGATTACATCAACGCCCTTGAGTACGGTCTGCCCCCCACGGGCGGCCTCGGCATCGGCATAGACCGCTGCGTCATGCTGCTGACAGGCTGCAGCTCGATAAGAGACGTCATCCTCTTCCCGACAATGAAACCTTTGGACTCCGACAAGAAGGTTTCCAAGGAAGTTTCGGCTCCTGCGGAGGCTGCTCAGGCGGCTCCGGTCGTGGAGGAAAAAATTGATTTTTCCAATGTTCAGATCGAGCCACTGTTCCAGGATCAGGTGGATTTTGACACCTTCTCCAAGAGCGATTTCCGTGCCGTGAAGGTTAAGGAATGCGAAGCCGTGAAGAAGTCCAAAAAGCTCTTAAAGTTCGTTTTGGACGACGGAACCGGCACAGATAGGGTCATTTTGAGTGGTATTCACGAATATTATGAGCCGGAAGAACTGGTTGGTAAGACCTGCATTGCAATCACCAATCTGCCTCCGAGAGCGATGATGGGCATTGACTCTTGCGGTATGCTGATCTCCGCTGTGCATCACGAAAACGGCGAGGAAAAGCTCCATTTGCTGATGGTCGATCCTCACATTCCGGCAGGCGCAAAGCTCTATTGATTGCCCCC
>URPU01000018.1 GCA_900549865.1 uncultured Eubacteriales bacterium | reverse complement strand
CGCTCGATTCACTGCGCTGTTTTGCCGGGCCTCCGCTTGTGGATATGTATATGGAACATTTCGGCGGCACGCCGGAGGAGGCGGATCAGTTCGTCCGCGATTTTCGTGAGCGCTATCAGCCGATAGGCCTCTATGAGTGCCGCATCTTTCCGGGAATAACGGAGCTTCTGACGGAGCTTCGCGCCGCTGGGCGCGTGACTGCAGTTGCGACGTTGAAGCCGCAGCATCTGGCCTCCACGCTGCTTGAGCGCGCGGATATCACCAGCATGTTTGATGCCATCTGCGGCAGCTCCACCGAGGGGCACGAGGGGACAAAGCGCGAGATAATAACCCGCGTGATGGACATGCTCGGCGCGCGCCCGGAGGAGACCGTCCTCATCGGCGATACGAAGTATGATATCCATGGCGCGCACGAGTGCGGGATAAAGGCCGTCGGCGTGCGCTACGGCTACGCCGCCCCCGGTGAGCTTGAGGCCGCCGACGCTGACGTCATAGTGGACGACATGCCCGCCCTGCGCGAATGGCTCATGAACAACTGAGATGAATAATTGAAATGCTGAAATGCAAAGCGCCTGCCGCGGGTCATATCCCGCAGCAGGCATATCTTTACCTGCACACGAAGCAGTGCCATTCCTCTTCGCTGCTGTGGCTGAGTATTTCAAAGCCGTTTTTGACCAGCGCCGCGCGCACTTCATCGGCGCGGTCGTCTATAATGCCGGAGCATATAAATACGCCGTCCTCCGCCATGAACTGCCGCGTAAAGGCGGACAGCGAGATTATCACATCTGCCACGATGTTGGCCAGCACCAGCCGGTACCCGCCGCCGAGGCGGCCCCGCAGCGCGGCGTCCTTTATGATGTCGCCCGTGTACGTGTTCAGCCTGTCGCAACCTATGCTGTTCAGTGCGGCGTTTGCAGCCGCGGCCTCGCCTGCCAGCGGATCAATGTCGCAGCCCGTGCAGTGCGCCGCGCCCAGAAGCAGCGCGCCTATGCCGAGTATACCGCTGCCGCAGCCGAGGTCGAGCACGCGCGTGTCCGGTGTAATAAAGTCCTCCAGCGCGGCAAGACAGAGCTTCGTCGTCGGGTGGCTGCCTGTGCCGAAGGCAATGCCAGGATCGAGACGCAGCGGCACGCGCCCGTCGCTTGGCGCGTCCATCCACTCAGGAACGACAATTATCCGATTCCCAACCTCGATAGGCTCATAATAATTGCGCCAGTCGTTTTCCCAATCCTTGTCCTCGGTATAGTCTGAGTGCGCCTGCGGGAACGCGGCCATTATCCGGGCGAGCGTCGCTTCGCCATCTTCGTCGTCGGTCAGATAGCAGGTAACGCGGCTGACGCCCTTAAAGGCCTGCTCCAGCCCCTCGTCCACATAGTCCCAGTACTGCCGGTTCTCCTCAAGAAAGTCCTGAAAATCATCCTCGCTCTCTATCATGCATCCGCCTGCGCCCAGCGCGGTCAGTTCCTCGCAGCGCCTGTCTATCTCCTGCGGGGGCGTGTCGATCGAGACAACTATATAACGCATTTCATGCCTCCATTTTGAATAGTAGATGTATCTCTTTTATATGCATATTGTACAACCGGACAGGGGAAATGTCCAGTCCGTAGCGCGTTTTTTGGGGATTATCAAAAAAATCACGTATACTGATAAAAATATATCAATATACGCTTGACAAATCACAAACGAAGTGCTACACTACAGTCGAAAGTTAAATAACAAACAAGCTTTCGGGAAAGAGAATATTTGATATCTTCTGTTTATTAGGAGGAACTGATCATGAAGTGCCCGTGCTGCGGTAAAGATATGTTTATGGATAGCCACACCAAGATAGATAAGTACATGTGCTACGACTGCGGTTACATGGAAGGCCGCAGAATTCCGGAGCATATTTCCGCTAAGAAGGTCACTAATTTTGAGCGTATCGGCAAGCTCAATTATAACGGCGTCGCGTCGCTCATCGCAAGCGGCTTCGGCGTGGATAAGGCCGCCATCGCCTCATGGCTGGAGCAGCCGGTCGCGTGATACAGCGCGCATTATGGCGCGAATATAAACGGCAATAAGTTTAGAATAGCTTTTTCTTCACCTCGTTTCCTTTTCATACCTTGACCCCGGCGGCGGTAGATACGCTTCCGGGGTTATGTGTTGTCTTCGGACAGGGAGCAGGGGAGGGCTGCTCGGTAAAACAACAGTGGATGCATGTGCATCCACTGTTATAGTCTTATTATTGCTATTTCTATGTGTTTCAGTCCAAGCTAAGCGCGTGCGTGCGCAGATGATTAAGTATTTCCGTGATGCCGCTGGAGTTCAGCGTCTTTCCGTTGGAAGAGAGATAGCTGCTCAAAACCGCGCCTGTTCCGTCGCCGACGGCCTTTGCCGAGTCCGTGAAGTACACGCCTGTGCTCTCGCACACCTCGCGTATCCAGTCGTTCGCGTCGCTCACGATTATGGTGGACAGGCCGTCTGCGCCGGTGTAATTCGGTCCGACGGAGCTGATGCTGCAGCAGATTATCTTCGTGTCCGGGCTTGCGGACTTGATGCTTGTTATCATGCCCGCGTAGCACGCCTTGAACGAATTCTCGTCCACGCCGTTCAGGCCGTCCTGCCCGACGACGATGACCAGCACAGGCGGCTTTGCGATCATGGCCGCATCTGCAATGGCTATCTCGGATTTATCTGACGGGTATACGATAGTGGCCGTCAGAAGATCCGACACGCGCAGAGAGCCGGAGCTCGTGCCCCACACCTGATACGTTCCCGTGCCGCCGGACAGCAGCCCGTAATCGCGCACGCCGATGAAAGAGCTGTCGCACAGGAAGGTGAGCTTGTCGATATATTCCTGCCCCGCGTCGGAGGTCTCCGGCAGCGTCAGCAGCGTGCCCCCGCCGGTGCCCTGCGTAAGCTCAGTCACGTTTTCGCTGTCCTTCACGGACTCGGCGCTAAGCTCCGCCGAGCCGGAAAACGAATCCCCGCTGTAGCGGTTCACGCTGGCGATTATCAGCCCCACGGCGACGGCAAGCAGGCATATCCCGATGCACAGCACCCAGCCGGCATTTTTTATTTCAGTCCATTTACCAGACATGTTCGATCCTCCATGCAGCGCACGCTGCTAGAACACTGGCGGGCCATAAAGCCCGCCAGTAATGTTTATACCTTGTGATTATCAGCCTTCGGCCTCTGCAAGAGCCTTTGCCTCTTCGATGACCTTCTGCTGCACGTTGCCGGGGGCCTCCTCATAGCGGATGAACTTGCAGGAGAAGGAGCCGCGGCCCTGCGTCATGGAGCGCAGGTCTATCGCGTAGGAGCTCATCTCCGCAAGGGGAACCTCTGCCTCAACGGTCTGCATGCCGTCCTCGGCGTTCATGCCAAGCACGGTGCCGCGGCGCTTGGAGCTGATGTCGCTCATGATGTCGCCGAGGTTCGCGTCGGGAATGGTGACCTGAAGCAGGCCGATAGGCTCAAGTATGGTAGGCTTGGCCTTGGGGATGCCGTCCTGATACGCAAGACGCGCCGCCGTCTGGAACGCCATATCGTTGGAGTCAACGGGGTGGTAGGAGCCATCGTACAGCGTGGCCTTCAGGCCGACCAGCGGATAGCCCGCGAGCACGCCCTTGGTGACTGCGTTGCGCAGACCCTTTTCAACGGAGGGGAAGAAGTTCTTCGGCACGGAACCGCCGAACACTTCCTCAGCGAATATCATGTCGTCCTGCTCCTCCTGCGGCTCGAAGCGGATCCACACATCGCCGAACTGGCCGGAACCGCCGGACTGCTTCTTGTGGCGGCCGTGCGCTTCGACGCGGCCCTTGATCTTCTCGCGGTAAGCCACGCGTGCGGGCTTAAGCTCGGTCTCAACGCCGAAGCGGCTCTTGAGCTTGGCGCAGAGGACGTCTATCTGGATATCGCCGGCGCCGGAAATGACCATCTGGTGGGTCTCGGCGTTGTTGACGAGGTTGAAGGAGATATCCTCCTCGTTGAGTCTTGCAAGACCAGCGGCGACCTTGTCGTCCTGACCCTTGGTCTTGGGGGAGATAGCCATGGAGTAGCACGGCTCAGGGATCTCGATGGCGGGCAGCTCGACCTCGTTCTTCGGGTCGCAGATGCTGTCGCCGGTCTTCCAATCCATCTTGCCGACGGCAACGATGTCGCCGCAGCAGCAGTCCTTGACCTCGGTGTTCTTCTTGCCGCACATGGTATACAGGCGGCCGAGCTTATCGGTGCTGGAGGTGCGCACGTCACGCAGCGACATATCACCGGAAACGGTGCCCTGCAGGACCTTGATGAAGCTGTACTTGCCGAACTGGTCGGAAACAGTCTTGAATACGAATGCGAGCGTCGGCTCAGCAGACTTGTCCTCCGGAGCGGAGACGTAGTCCACGATGCCCTGCAGTATGGCCTCGGTGCCGATGTTGCTCATCGCGGCGGAGGCGAACACCGGAACGACGGAGCGATCCTTCAGACCGGCGCGGATACCTTCGATCATTTCGTCCTCGCTAAGCTCCATGGTCTCAAAGAACTTCTCCATAAGTTCCTCGGTTGCGCCTGCGGCGGTCTCCATGAGAGCCTCGCGCAGCTCCTCGACCTTATCGGCGTCGGCCGCGGGAACGGCTATCTTGTTGACCTTTGCGCCGTTGGACTGATATGCAACGTTGTGCACGATGTCGATAACGCCGGTGCCATCGGACATGGGCGCGGTGACGGCGCACACGATGGAGCCGTACTTGGCCTTGAGAGCGTCAACAACGCCGTAGAAGTCGCCGTGCTCCTCATCGCACTTGGAGATGCAGAACATGGTGGGAAGGTTCGCGGCCTTCAGGTACTTCCAGGAGCGCTCAGCGCCGACGGAGATGCCGTCCTTGGCGGAGCACAGGATAACGCCGCACTCAACGGCGCGAATCGCGGAAAGAACGTCGCCTGCGAAGTCGAAGTAGCCGGGGCAGTCGAGCACGTTGATCTTGCAGCCCGCGTAATTCACGGGAGCCACGGACGTGGCTATCGTGATCTGGCGCTTGATCTCTTCTGCGTCGTAGTCGCATACGGTATTGCCGTCGCTGACCTTGCCCATGCGGTCGATTGCGCCGGTGACGAACAGCATACTCTCGGCAAGACTGGTCTTGCCGCTGTTGCCGTGGCCCAGCAGGCAGATGTTGCGGATGTTTTTGGTTTCCATTTGTTGCTTCCTCTCTGTCAAAATATCGAACATAATATGTGAAAAAGATTTTTCAGCATTTCCGATTTATTATACACTATCAATGCCCTGCTTTGCAACTACAATTTTACTATTTTCTTTTTGGGCGGCAAAAAGGGCCACCTGAGACGGTGACCCCTTGCAAAATGAGATAAATCAGAATTTCATGAACACCGATACTGCGAATACCGGTATCGCCGTGACTATCATGTACATCAATATGAAGCCAAGCCCGATGCTGCCCGTGGTGAGCATCTTCACCGAAACGATCAGCATCCCCAGCACAGCGCTCAGCACCGTGATAAGAAGGTTCAGTCTTGTCGCAGAGTACATGTTTTTGCCCGTGTCCGCCATGCTCGTCACAGTGGCAAGCCCCTCGCGGCCTACGACGGCCGCTATCCGGCTGCTGTCGGACGGCTGGGTCTCGGTTATCTTGAAGCGCTCCACATACGGCGGAAAGTCGTAGCCGTCGGTCGCAATATCGAAGGTGCTTTTCAGCATTTCCGGCGTAATGTTGAAGTCGCGCAGGGCGAATATCGGGTGCCGGTTTGAACGCATCAGATCCACAAGCGCCTTGCGCACGTGCGGCTGCGCCTCATAGTTCATTGCGAATATGCCGTAAAGTATGCCGTCTATCGCAAGCAGCACCGTCGTCCTGTCAACGAGGCGGAAGGGGATGCGCACGTTCATAAGGCGCATCAGGTCGCTGCTTCCGCACAGCACCACATGGCCGTCAATAATGCCCTTCATGCCGCCGCCGGAGAGGTATTCAAAATTCTCCATCGGCTGCACGGTGCATTTGTTCTGCTCCATTTCCTCGGCGAAGGCCTTCGACATGGAGCAGCCCGAGGCGATTATCATCGTGCCCGCGTAGGATATGACCTTCTGCGCGTCCTCATCCGCGAATATGCGGATGGATTCGATGGATATGCTGCCCTCCGGGAAGAGGTCGCGGTCGGTGACTATGAGGTTGTTGCTCTGCCCGACGTCGCACAGACCCGACCAGCCTGCGATAGCCGCGCCGCAGGTGAATATCTTCTTCGCGCCAAGGAAGAAGGGGAGTGCAAAGCATAAAAGCGCGGTGAAGGGAACTGCGGGGGCCATAACTGCGGAAAGGATGAATATTATATCGTAGTAATTGTGCGTCACTGCCGACACTATAAGCGCCAGCACCAGCCCGCCAAGGAGCATGAACGGGGCGAACCTTACGTATATGCTCTCATCTGGGGCCTCCTCCTCACAGCGGTGGACAAAGCCCGTCGCCGGGCGCGAGGTTTTCAGCAGGGTTATCTCGCGGCTCTTCGCGTCGTTCTCGCCCACGATGCTGTATACGCGCTTTGATATCGCCGGAACGCGAAGAGACTTCCTCAGCCCGCGCGCGCTGAGCAGGGAGGAGTACATTATGCCCACGAGTGAAAGGCTGGATATTGCGCACAGCGGCATGTGCAGTGCGCCCACGGCGGATTTCGCCACAAGCGCCGCGTCGATGGAGGTCACTATGCACCCCAGCACCGCCAGACTGTCCGCGCCCATCTGAAGCCTTGTCATTTTCAGTATGCCGTTCGTCACTATATCGAGAGCCAGCAGCATTATCGTGAACTGCATCGCCATGCAGGCCGCCGCCGTGACAGGCAGATAGCCCAGCATGCCCGGTATGGGGAGGCCGAGAGAGAGGTAAACCATCAAGGCCAGCAGCCCCGCCGCGATGGGAAGGCGCCTTTTGACGCTGCCCGCGTGCCGCCCGTAGTACTTGTACGCGTCCGCGGGGGAGACCTCCGGACCGAGGTCCTCATCCTCGTCCTGCATGGTGTCGGCATTGCTGCCGCGCGCCGTGCCCCTCACGCGGAAGAAGAGGGAGGCGAAAATGGAAGCGAGGTATTCCGAAAAGCTGGGCGGGAAGTAGCCCTCGCCGGGCTCACCGTCCGCGTCGCCGATATCGTCCTCATAATCGCCGTCACCGGCATAGTCCGCACCGTCGTCGGAAATATCGCGGAAGCCCTGTGCAAAGACCTCCTCCTCGTCCTCTTCATCCTGTTCAGCTATGTATCGGGGCTGATAGGACGAGCCGGACTTTTTCTTTTCCTTTTTTCCGAAGCCGAATTTTGCCTTCTTCGGTCTTTCCGGCATATCGTCGTAGCTGCCGTCATCCTCGCCGGGGGTCCATTGCATGGGACTGGGCTCCTTTCCTGTGGGCGGAATATAATCCTCGTCCCCGCTCAAATCGACCTCGCGCCCGCCGTAGCTGACAGGCTCGAAGCTGCGCCGGCCGCCGATGTTGAAGCGGCTGTCTATTTCAGGCGCGTAATCCGGCTCGCTGCCGCGCGGCTGTTCGTCGTAGCCGTCGTAGGAGCCGGAGTCATAATCAAAATCGGAAAACAGCGTGCCGGAGTGGAACTCCGAAAGTATCTCGTCAACGGACATGTCATTCGGACCGTATTCATTTGTCCAGTCGTTCTTACGGTTCATATAACTATCCATCCCATTAACGTCGTAGACCTGCGCTGCTTCGCTGTAGTCAGTGGATACCCTGAAAACGGGACGTCTGGGCCGCCGTGCCTTGCGTATCATGGGCATGGTCCGCATCGGCGCGGTCACAGCCTGCTCCACGACCGTGTAATCATGTTCCACTTGTGATCACCACCCGGAAAAAGAATATTGCTGCACGGCACGTCATTTCACTGTGCGCTGTCTCAAAACCTCATACATTGTTATCGCTGCCGCCGTGGAGGCGTTCAGCGAGCTTACCTGCCCGCGCATCGGAAGGCTTATCACAAAGTCGCAGCTTTCCGCGACCAGCCGCCCCATTCCGTCGCCCTCTGAGCCGATGACGAGCGCCACCGCGCCGCTCAGGTCGGTATGCCAAAGGTCGCTCTGTCCATCCGCCGCGGTGCCGTATACCCATACGCCGCGGGCCTTTATGTCCTTTATCGCCGCCGGAAGATTCGGCACTCTGGCGATGGCCATATGCTCCGCCGCACCGGCAGAGGCCTTGTCAACTATGGCCGTCAGCCCCGCGCTGCGCCGCTTGGGGATGATTACGCCGTGCGCGCCCACGCATTCGGCGGAGCGGATTATCGCACCGAGATTGTGCGGGTCGCTTATCTCGTCGCAGACTATGATGAAGGGGGCTTCGCCGCGCTCTTCGGCGATGGCGAAGATGTCGTCCACCGTGCAGTACTCCCGCACGGCGGCCAGCGCCACAACGCCCTGATGCGCGTGCGTCTGACTCATGAAGTCCAGCTTGCGCCTGTCCGCCTCGACAACGACTATGCCTGCGCTGCGCGCCTTCGACGCGATATGACCCAGCGTTTTATCGACATCGCCCTTGGCGATAAAAATTTTGTCAATTGCACGACCGGCACGCAATGCCTCAATAACTGCGTTTCTGCCCTCAATAATGTCGTTTTTTATAACGTTCTCTTCCATTACGCACTCCAAAATAATACAGCCAACATAATTACGTCTACATAATACCACAACATTATGTAAATTAAAAGTATTATTTTTATTTTTTCGCAAAAAATTTTGTTCACTAAAATTCTATGGACTTTGTGCGCGCATGAGGGTATTATATTGACAAGCAAAATAAAAGGCGGACGCCGCGCTGTGTGCGCCGTGTCCGCGGTACAGGAGATACGTGATGAAAAATCCACGCAGCAGTATTGAGCGCTTCTGCGCGCAGCACCCCAATTTCGGCATCCCCAACCTTATCAAATACGTCACCATCGCAAATGTGGTGTTCTGGATCATCGGCGCGGTGAACCCGACGCTGCTCAGCTATCTGGCCTTCAATCCTGCATATATCCTGCACGGGCAGATATGGCGGCTTGTGACCTTCGCCCTCTACCCGCCCAGCACGGGCATACTGGCCTTTCTCGTCTTTTACTTTTATTATCTCATCGGCAGCACGCTGGAGCGCTGCTGGGGCACGCCGCAGTTCAATATCTACTTTTTCTCCGGCGTTATCCTGACCGTGATATACGGCTTCGCCGTCTATTTCATCACGGGGCAGAGCTTCAACCTCACTGCGGAGTATATCTACCTTTCCATGTTCTTTTCCATCGCTGTGCTGTTCCCGAACATGCAGGTGCTGCTTTTCTACATCATCCCCGTCAAGATAAAATATCTTGCGTATATCGACGCGGCGCTTTTCGTTTACGGCGTTTTCACCACGCGCTTCCCGGCGAATCTTCTGCCCGTCGTCGCCACGATAAACTTCTTCATCTTCTGCGGCGGCGACCTGCTCTCCGCTCTGCCGAAGCGCCCCAGCAGCAACACCGTCAATTTCCGCCGCGAGTCGCAGCGCATCAAGCGCGAGCAGCAGGCTAATCTCTATACGCATAAGTGCGCCGTCTGCGGCCGCACGGATGTTGACCATCCCGAGCTTGAGTTCCGCTATTGCTCCAAGTGTGCGGGGTATCACTGCTTCTGTCAGGATCATATCTATAACCACATACACTTCACAGAGTGAGCTTTGTGCGGCACATAAAGAATTACAGCAGCATCCCATTTGGGGTGCTGCTTAGCAAATCAAAAAGCCTCGCAGAGTTTGCCGCCCGCAGGCGGCAAAAAGATTTTTAACCATTTTCTCTTGCGACATGTGCGTGAGAGAAAATACTTCTCAGTCTGCCAGTGTGGAATTTGTCCGCCCCGGCGGACAAATTCTGCGCGCAGCAGACTGTGATCCTTTTGTCGGAAAAACCCGCAGGTTTTTTCGACAGCCTTAGCAGCATCCCATTTGGGGTGCTGCTGCTGTTTTATATCTCACTCTCGCTCTAGCGTCACGAGGACGATCTCCGGGCGGTTATTTACGCGCAGGGGGATCACGCTGTTGCCAAGCCCCCGGCTTACGACCATCTGCGTGCCGCCGCTGCGGTACAGCCCCGCGTCATACTTCGGAAAAAGCCCCTGCCCCGGCGCGATGAGCCCGCCGATGAAGGGCAGACGGAACTGCCCGCCGTGCGCGTGCCCGCTCAGCACCAGCCCGGCCCCGGCCGCGGCGTAATAGTCGATATATTCCGGCCTGTGCGCAAGGACTATGCTGAATCCGCCGCCTGTGCCGAGAGCGTTCAGCTTTTCCTCCAGCAGTGCGCCGGGGCCGGAGGAAAGCTCCTCACGGAAGGCAAAATTCACGTCGTCGAGGCCGATGAGCTTCACACTCTCCCCGCCGCGCTCCAGCGCTGCTGCCTCGTTTTTCAGCCCGGTCACGCCTGCTTGCTCCAGCCCCTCGCGCAGCGTGCCGTAGGACCGCAGCGCGCCCTCGTGGTTGCCGGTCACATAGTATACCGGCGCTATCTTCACGGCCTCGGATGCAAAGCGCAGCGCCAGCGGGATGTCCGTCCTGTTTGCGTCCACAAGGTCGCCTGTTATGACGATGATATCCGGCGCGGCATTGCGCAGCATGTCGAGAAGCCGCGCGTTCCCCTCGCCGAATTCCGCGTTGTGCAGGTCTGATACCTGCGCGATCCGGAAGCCGTCAAAGGCCGCCGGGATGCCCTCATCCTTCACGGTGACGCGGCTTATCATCAGCGCCGTGTTGCCCCATATCAGCCACGCGGCGAACAGCGCCAAAAGCGCCGCGGTAATGAGCCGCGCCGCGCGCCGTCCTTTCCGCGCTGTCTCTCCGTCCTTCATGCGTCCTGCCATACCAACGTCCTTTCGCGCCGGGGCCGCCCGGCCAGATAATCCATATCAATTATATATCGCCGCGGGCAGAAATATTGCAGAAAGCGGAATGCGCCCCGCGCGGTATAAAACCGCCGCCTCTTTTGAAGAGGCGGCGCAGCTTTGTCTAACTATGTTTTCAGCCGATGGGCGTGTATTCGCAGCTCTGGTTGCCGATGGGCAGACCGAGGCTGTTGTACTTGGTGTAGGTGAAGCGCCCGAGGTTTGAAATGACCGCGTAGTACGTGTTGGAGCCGTCAGAGCTGTTCATAAACCCTGTCGAGCCGATGGACGCCGCCAGCTCTATCGCGTGATCCTCCGCACCGGCGGGCATGATGACCAGCCGCGCGGTCGTATCCCCAATCATGACCTTCGAGGTGAAGCCCGTGCATTTAGCGCTCAGTCCGACCGTCTGCGCGATGAGCGTCGGGTCGCCCTGATAAAGCTCCCACGTGTTGCAGTATGGCGCGTATATACTCAGCAGGTTCAGCCATTGCTCACGCATGTCGAATTCGCCGGTGTACGCGTTCAGCCAGTTGTACGCGCCGATGATGTCGCCGTTGGCGCACAGGTCGTAAAACGGCTTTGTAAAGTCGCCCGCGTCAATGGACTTCTGCGCCATTTCCGCGCTGTCCTTATAATCGCCCAGCGCCGTGAATTCCGCGCTGACCGCCTCGCATACGGGGGTGAAGCCCTCCTCGGGCACGTCCTGAATGTTGATCTCAACGCCGTCGCCGCGGAAGATATCGCGGATGTCCGACGACACGCCGTTGCCAAGCTCGGCAAACGACGCCTGCGGGATGTAGAACACGCTCTTCACACCGGTCTCATCGCTTATATTCGCCGCAACGCCCGCCATAAAGTACTTGTCTATCACGCCGTACAGCAGCTCCGCCCGGCGGTACATGCACTCCTGCGCCATTTCCGCGCTGTCCTTGTAGCTGCCCATTGCGATAAACGCGTCGCGCGCCTCGCAGTAGTGCCCGTCCTCCAGAAGCGCGCCCGCTGCGTCGTAGGCGTCCTTCTTCTGCGCGTCGAAATAATCCTCAACGGCCTGCTGTGCCTTTTCGCACTGCTGCTTGCTGTCGCGGTAATCGCCCAGCGCTGCGAAGAGCTTTTCCGCCTCGCGGTACAGCGCCACGGACACCGTCTCGCCCTCTGCCACGTCGGAGCGC
Organism: uncultured Eubacteriales bacterium; assembly: GCA_900549865.1. GTDB lineage: Bacteria > Bacillota > Clostridia > Oscillospirales > Oscillospiraceae > Limivicinus. The sequence goes on along the minus strand of URPU01000018.1, from coordinate 20,223 downwards.
TTCAGCCCCAGCAGCAGAAGCCCCGCAACGTCGTCCTTCTCCGCGCAGTCCATCACGTATGCCGCCTTTGCGTAGGGAACATTTTCCTTCGCCTGTTCCTCCGCGTCGGCATAATTTCCAAGCGCGGTGAAGGCAGCCTCCGCCTCGTCGTATTTTCCGCTGTCCAGCAGGGCAACGGCGGCGGCATAGTCCTCCTTCTGCTGCATCTGGCGCGGCACGGTGCACAGCACTATCACCGCCGCGATGACGAGCGGCACAATGATCGCCAGCGCTGTTATGAGCTTTTTGCGCGCGGCCTTCTGCCCGGCCTGCTCCTCCGCGTCTATCTGCTTTTCCGTCTGCACGCGCTGCGCGCTCTCGACCTTGAGTGAGCCGACGTTGACGTTTTTCAGCGCAGAGTATACGCGGCGGCAGCTATGGCACTTGCTTTCGTCAAGCCTGTTGACAGCGCCGCACGCGCAGTACCACAGCCCCCGGTCCTCACCGGGCATGGTCGTGCAGTCGCTGCCGTAGCGTATGGCGTACTGCCGGGCAAGCTCCTCGCCGCCCAGCCCCTCCGCAAGCGTGCGCGCCGGGGCCGTTGCCGCCCAGACGGAGCCTGTGCCGTCCCATTTTGCGCCGTCGGCGTATAAGACCTCCGTCACCGCGGCGCGGAAAGAAGCGGCCCCGCCCTCCGGCATGACTATCGCGGCCTTCTGCCCGAACTCGTCATCGCGCGCGGCGCTCAGCCCGGTGTACTGGTATTCCACGTCGCCAAGCTCCTGCCCGTCCTGCGCGGCAGGCGTCACCGTCACGCGCACGGCGCTTATCTCCCTGTCGGAGACGCTTTTGAATTTGAGCTGCACCAGCGTCCTGCGCGTCACGCTGTCGTCGAGCAGCGCGCCAGCGGCGATAATGACAGGCGCGCCCTCCGCGTAAAGCGCGCTTTCAAGCGTGTACAGCTTCGTGTATCTTTCTGCCATGACGATTCACATCCTTTTTTACAGCTCCGGCAGGTCGTCGCTCACGACGGCACCCGCCGCGGGCAGCCTGTCCGCGCCCCTGTCGGGAAGCGCGACTATCAGAATATAGCCGACTATCCACAGAAGAAAGGCGAGGTACAGATACTTTTTCTCCGTCCAGCCCTTCATCACCGCCGCGGCGTAAAACTCCTTCGCCACGAACCAGTGCACGCCCAGCAGCACTATCACCGCCAGCGCCGGAAGAACGATATTCAATACAACAAACATAGTCACTGCGTTTTCTCCTTGTTCCCGGTGTTTCTCCTATTATAGTTATGTTCACGGCATTATGTCAAGCTTTACATGAAAATTCGCCGCTTCCCGCGCCATATAACGCTTGAAAAAGACCGCGCTTTCAGTTATAATTTTACTGCAAATAAGAATAATGGGGGACTTTTCAATGTCGGACGTATTTTTCACCGATATGCGCACGGTGCACGGCCTCAGTCAGCCGCAGAAGCTCTACAGGCTCATTGACAAGGCCGGTCTCGGAAGCATAGATATGAACAACAAGTTCGTCGCCATCAAAATGCACTTCGGCGAGCCGGGCAACGTGGCCTATCTCCGCCCGAACTGGGCGAAGGTCGTGGCGGACTATGTGCGCGCGCACGGCGGCAAGCCTTTCCTGACTGACTGCAACACTCTGTACGTCGGGCGGCGCAAGGACGCGCTTGAGCATCTTGAGGCCGCGCAGGAGAACGGCTTCTCGCCCCTGACCACGGGCTGTCAGGTCATCATTGCCGACGGTCTGCGCGGCACGGATGAGGCGCATGTTGCGATAGACGGCGAATATGTGCACGACGCGAAGATAGGCAAGGCGCTGTACGATGCGGACATAATAATCTCGCTTGCGCACTTCAAGGGGCATGAGCAGGCCGGCTTCGGCGGCGCGATGAAGAACCTCGGCATGGGCGGCGGCTCCCGCGCAGGTAAGATGGAGCAGCACTCTGCCGGTAAGCCCTCCGTGGATGAGGAGCTCTGCATCGGCTGCGGCCGCTGCACGCGCGAATGCGCGCAGGATGCCATACATCTCGTGGGCCGCAAGTCTCATATAGACCCGGACAAGTGCCTTGGCTGCGGCCACTGCATCGGCACCTGCAACCAGAACGCCATCAACCCCGGCTATGAAGCCGCGCCGGAGGTGCTCAACTATAAGATCGCCGAGTACGCCTACGCCGTCGTGAAGGACAAGCCGTCGTTCTGCATCAACATGGTCATTGACGTCTCGCCCAACTGCGACTGCAGGAACAGCAACGACGTTCCCGGCGTGCCGGATATCGGCATGTTCGCCTCGTTCGATCCCGTCGCGCTCGACACGGCCTGTCTCGACGCCGTCAACGCCGCGCCCGTCATTTCCGACAGCCTCTTTGGCAAGTGCGATTGCCGCGGCAATGACCGTTTCGGCTCCATCCACCCCAAGAGCCACGGTATGAGTCAGGTGATCCACGCGGAGAAGATCGGCCTCGGCACACGCGAATATACGCTCAAAAAAATCTGATAAAATGTTTTTACGGGAGAAGGACATGTTCCTTCTCCTGTGTTTTGTCAGTATATTTCTTTTTCGACGACGCAATGCTGCTTTATCTCGCCCACAAGGCTTTGCAGCGCGTCTATCACATGCGGGCGGATATCGCCGCCGGCGAGCACCAGCATTATGTCGTCGCCCAGCTCAAGGCGGCCCTCGTTCAGCCATACTCTCACGTAATATATCCCCGGCATGGCGCGCGCCTTTTTGATCGCCGCGTTCACCTTTTCCGCGTCATAGGAAAAATACATCCCGGAAACGGGGGCTGTGCCCTCCGCGTTCTCTCTCACCATTGCCTTGGCCGTCCGGCGCACGGTCCCGTTGTGGAAAAGGAACATCCCGCATTGGGCGGCCTCCGGCGCGGCCTTGGCCTCCTTCAGCCATGCGTCCAGCGACGGCGCTTCCCGCCGCTTTGCCTTCTCCGTTCCTGCGCAGTTGGCGGACCCGCCCGAGGCCAGCATGTCCATCCCGTGGCACAGCGCCTCCGACACGGCGGACAGGTTTTCCAGCGCGGCCTTTTCGCTTCCCGGCAGGTTGACTATCAGCGTCCTCCCGCGGATGCCCGCCGCGCCCCTTGAAAGACAGCCGCGCGGCGTTATCCTCATGCTCTCCGCGCGCATGGCCTCCGGAATGCCGCGCGCCTCGCGCTCGACGACGGCAAGCGTTGCCTCCGGCGTCACGTCGCGCGGGGAAAAGCCCGTGCCGCCCGTCGTCAGCACGAGGGAGACGCCCAACTCGTCCGCGCATTTTATAAGCTCTCTTTTTATCATCTCCGGCTCATCCGGAATGACGCTCGTATAGCGCAGCTCAAAGCCGCGCGCCTTTATCGCCTCGCATACGGCGGGGCCGCTCGTGTCCGTTCTCTCGCCGCTGCTGCACTTGTCGCTTACGGTGATGACCGCCGCGGAATATTTCATGCCTGTTCAGTCCTCCTGTAATCTCCATGGACGCCGCCCGCCTTTGATATCAGGCGCACGTCGCTTATCACCATGTCCTTCTGCACGGCCTTGCACATGTCATATACGGTCAGCGCCGCTGTGCTCACGGCGGTCAGCGCCTCCATTTCAACGCCCGTGCGCCCGCTGCACGATACGCTTGCCTCTATCTCAACGGACAGGCGGCTCTCGTCCAGCCACAGCCTGAGGTCTATGCCGTCTATCAGTATCGGGTGGCACATCGGTATCACATCCGGCGTGCGCTTCGCGCCCATCACCCCGGCGACCTGCGCCACGGTCAGCACGTCGCCCTTTTTCATCCCGCCGCTTTTGATAAGCGCGAAGGTCTCAGGGCTTACGAGCACGCGCCCCGCCGCCACGGCGGTGCGCACGGACTCCGGCTTTTCGCCGACGTCCACCATCTTTGCCCGGCCCTGTTCATTGAAGTGTGTGAAATCCGCCATCGTTCAGCCTCCTATCTGGTTCATGCAGCGCCCCGCGCGGCTGCGGCTCTCCGCGGAAAGCTCCCCGTGCCATGCGGGCTTTGCAAGTATCGCTGCCCTTATCGTTTCCAGCATCCCGTCATAGTCAAGCCCCTTCAGCGAGTATTCGGCGCTGGAGTGCAGGCAGGGCTTGAGCTTGCCGTCTGCCGTCAGGCGCAGGCGGCTGCACTGTGCGCAGAAGTGCGCGCTCACCGGGCTTATTAGGCCGACGCTACCCTGCGCGCCGGGCAGCCTGTAAAGCCGCGCTACGCCCCCGTCGGAGGGCAGCGCCTCAAGCTCCGGCAGCGCTTCAAGCACCTTCGTGTACGGGATGAACGCCTCCGGCCCAAAGTCGCCGCTGTCGTACATCGGCATCAGCTCTATAAAGCGCACATCCACGGGATAGCGGCGCGTCAGCCCTGCAAGCGCGGGTATCTCGCCGTCGTTGAAGCCGCCTATCAGCACCGCGTTTATCTTCACCCGGTCAAACCCGGCCTCCAACGCCGCGTGCAGCCCGTCCATGGTCTGGCTCAGCGTTCCTATGCGCGTGATGTATTTGAATTTCGCCTCGTCCAGCGTATCAAGGCTGAGATTGACGCGCGAGACTCCGGCCTCGCGCAGCGGCTTTGCAAGCGCCGGCAGCAGCACGCCGTTCGTCGTGATGCACAGCTCCTTGATCCCATCCGTCTCCGCGCAGCGGCGGCAGATGGAGACGATGTTTTTCTTCACAAGCGGCTCCCCGCCCGTGACGCGCAGCTTCTTTATCCCGAGTGCCGCGGCGGCGCGCACGGCCTGCGCCATCTCGTTCTCCGTCAGCATGTTCTCGTGCGCCTTTTTGCATATGCCGTCCGCGGGCATGCAGTACCGGCAGCGCAGATTGCACAGCTCCGTCACGGACATGCGCAGATAGCTTATTTCTCTCCCGTAACTGTCCAGCATTTGTGTTTGTTCCCTTTGTCGTTTTGTTTTATCAGAATACCGCGTTTGGCCGTGAATATCAAGCATTTTTGCCGCGTGCGGCGCAAAATCCCGCGCTGCGGCAGAAAACAGTTGCTATTTTATATGGTGTGTGGTAGAATCTTGCCCGTGTGGGTCTATTTGCAGATGCACGCAAAAGTATTGGAAGGTGCACATTTTGGATAAATACGTTATAAACGGCGGTACGACGCTCCACGGCGAGGTGGAGATAAGTGGCGCGAAGAACGCGGCTGTCGCCATAATCCCCGCCGCCCTGATGGTGGACGGCGTCTGCCGGATAGAAAATCTTCCCCAGATAAGCGATACCGACATGCTGCTCACTATCCTGTCGGAGCTGGGCGCGCGTGTCAGATATATAAACAGCTCAGTGGTCGAGATAGACTGCACGGACGTGCATCTTCAGGATGCCCCGTATGAGCTTATGCGCAAGATAAGGGCGTCGTATTACCTCATCGGCGCTATGCTTGGCCGCTTCGGCAGCGCCAAGACGACTATGCCCGGCGGCTGCAATTTCGGCGTGCGCCCGATAGACCAGCATATAAAGGGCATGACGGCCCTCGGCGCGGCTGTCGATGTGAAAAACGGCTTTGTCTATGCGGACGCGGCCGGCGGGCGGCTCCACGGCGCGCGGATATACCTTGACAAGGTCTCCGTCGGCGCGACGATGAATATCATTCTCGCCGCGACGCTTGCGCAGGGGCGCACGATAATCGAAAACGCGGCGCGTGAGCCGCACATCGTCGATCTGGCGAATTTCCTCAACTCCATGGGGGCGGACGTGCGCGGCGCGGGAACTGACACCGTGAAGGTAAACGGCGTTGACAGGCTCCACGGCGGAACGTACACAATCATCCCCGACCAGATAGAGGCCGGCACGTATATGGTCGCCGCGGCCGCCACCGGCGGTGAGGTGCTTGTGAAGAACGTCATTCCCAAGCATCTTGAGTGCATCAGTGCAAAGCTCCGCGAGACGGGCACCATCGTGCAGGAGTATGAGGACTCCGTGCTCGTCAAGGGCGCAAGCACGCTTCGCCGCGCGAATGTAAAAACGCTTCCTTACCCCGGTTTCCCCACGGATATGCAGCCGCAGATGGGCGTGCTGCTGTGCCTTGCCGCGGGTACCTCCGTCATTACGGAGGGGATATACGACAACCGCTTCAAATATGTGAATGAGCTTCGCAAGATGGGCGCTGAGATCCAGGTGGATGGCCGCGTCGCCATCATCGAGGGCGGCACGCGCCTGACGGGCGCGCCCGTCATGGCCTGCGACCTGCGCGCGGGCGCGGCAATGGTCATTGCCGGCATGTGCGCCTCCGGCGTCACACAGGTGGAGGATATCCACTATATCGAGCGCGGCTATGAAAACTTTGTTGGCAAGCTCAGGCGCCTTGGGGCCGATATTGAGATAGTCAGCTTCCCGGACGAGCAGGACGGGAGTGAAAAGGTGATCTCCGTCTCCTGATGAAAGTTTGCGTATTTGCCAGCAGTTCCAGCGGTAACTGCCTTCTCGTCTCACAGGGCAGCACCAATATATTGCTTGACGCCGGAATTTCCATGCGCAGGATAGTCAGCTCTCTTGCGCAGGCAGGACTTACAATGCGAGATATCGGCGGAGTGCTCATTACGCATGAGCACTCCGATCATATTTCCGGGCTGAAAATGCTTCTCAAGCACTATGACGTCGCGCTCTACGCGCCGCATACCGTGGCAAACCGCGTCCTCGGGATGCTTCCGGAGGCCGATGGGCATATGAATATCATCCCCGTCGGGGAGGAATTTACGCTTGGTGCGTTCACCGTGCGCGCGTTCCACACCAGCCACGACACCGATGAAAGCGTCGGCTACAGGATAGAGGGCGCGGGCTGCTTTGCCCTCGCCACGGACACGGGCTGCGTCACGCAGGAGATAGAGACCGCGCTTACCGGGGCGGACACCGTGCTCATCGAGGCCAACCATGACGTGCGCCTTCTGTGCGACGGGCCGTATCCCGTCTATCTCAAGCGCCGCATACTTTCCGATACGGGGCATCTTTCCAATGAAAGCTGCGCCGCGCTCGCCCGCACGCTTGCCGCCTCCGGCACGCGCCGGGTCATCCTCGGCCATCTCAGCCAGACGAATAATACGCCGCGCCATGCGCTCGCCGCGGCGGAGGCCGCGCTTGCGGGGCTGGATGTGCAGCTTGCCTGCGCGCCGGTGTCCGGCTTTGCCGAGTTTGAAGTTGGGGAGAGCGAAAAATGCTGTCTGTAAGGCTCATATGCGTCGGAAAAATGCGTGAGCGCTTTTATATCGACGCTTTTTCCGAATATGCAAAGCGCCTTCAGGCGTACTGCCGCCTTGAATGCGTCGAGCTTGCCGAGCAGCGCCTCGGCGACGTGCCGTCGCAAAAGGAGATAGACACCGCTCTCAGCCGTGAGGCGGCGGAGATAATGAAGAACATTCCCGCCGGGGCGTATACTGTTGCCATGTGCGTGGAAGGGCGGCAGATGAAAAGCGAGGGGATGGCCGGGCTTATTTCCGGCTGCGCCGCCTCCGGGCGGTCGAAGCTGTGCTTTGTTGTCGGCGGCTCCTTCGGGCTGGATGAGGGCGTGAAAAGGCGCGCCGATATGCGCCTTAGCATGTCGGAAATGACCTTTCCGCACCATCTTGCGCGCGTGATGCTTATTGAGCAGATATACAGAGGCTTTAAAATAAACGAGGGTTCCAGATACCACAAATGAACGCCGGAAAGGAGCGTCATATGGGAGAAAATTTGAGCGCCGATTGGGGGCGCGCCATACAGGGGGAGCTGCTTTCCCGCTGGCCGAAGGATGAAAACGGACAGCCGGAGAAGCCTGCCTTCCTGTGCAACTGCAAGAATCTTGACATGGGCGACGAGCTTCGGATAAACATGCTTGAGGCGTACAATATCCCATGTCTGCGCATGTATCCCGGTGACGGCGGCTTTGGCCGCGTCGTGCTGGGGATGAGCGGGCAGGGAACTGATATATATGTCCCTGAGAGTCTATTGGAGGATGCAATAGAATTATGCAAGGAGGAAAACAATGAGGAATTATAAGGAAGAGTACGAGCGCTGGCTGGACAGCCCCGCGCTCAGCGAGAAGGAATGGGCGGAGCTGGACGCCATCAGCGGCGACGATCAGGAAATAAAAAACCGCTTCTTTGCCCCGCTTGAGTTCGGCACGGCCGGTCTGCGCGGCACGATGAAGCTCGGGCTGCACAACATGAACGTGCACATCATCCGCCACGCGACGCAGGCCTTCGCCAACGTCATCTGTGCCGAGGGTAAGGAAGCCATGGACAAGGGCATCGTCATCGCGCACGACTGCCGCATCAACGGCGTGACCTTCGCCAAGGAGGCCGCGTGCGTCATGGCCGCCAACGGCATCCACGTCCGCTTCTTCGACAGCCTGCGCCCCACGCCGGAGCTGAGCTTTGCTGTGCTGCACTACGGCACGACGGCGGGCCTCAATATCACCGCCAGCCACAACCCCAAGGAGTATAACGGCTATAAGGTCTACTGGTCCGACGGCGCACAGCTTCCCCCGCATAAGGCAGAGGCCATCGCAAAGCAGATGGAGGCGATAGACATCTTCACCGGCTTCAAGTCCTGCGACTTTGACAAGGCCGTGGCTGACGGAAGCATTGAAATGATCGGTGCGGAAACGGATGAGGAATTCCTCCGCTGCGTGCTTGAGCAGGCCGTCAATAAGGACGTCGTGCGCGAGGTGGCGGACGATCTTCGCATCGTGTATACGCCGTTCCACGGCTGCGGGTATAAGCTCGTGCCGGAAGCGCTCAGGCGTCTCGGCATAAAGCACCTTTACCCTGTTGAGCAGCAGATGGTCATCGACGGGAGCTTCCCCACGGTCGAAAGCCCCAACCCCGAAAACCCGGAGGGCTTCTATCTGGCGGTCGATCTCGCCAAGAAGGTGGACAGCAACCTCATCATCGGCACCGACCCCGACTCTGACCGTATCGGCACTATGGTGCGCGACGCGGACGGCAATTACGTCACCATCACCGGCAACCAGCTCGGCGTGCTGCTTCTGGACTACATCATCGCCGCCCGCAAGGAGCGCGGCACCATGCCGGCCAACCCCGGCACCGTCGCCAGCATCGTCACGACGGCCATGGCGCGCACCGTCGCCGAGGCCAACGGCGTCCACTTTGAGGACACCTTTACCGGCTTCAAGTTCATGGCGGAGCGTATCGCCGAGTGGACGGCGGCGGGAACATACAAGTATATCTTCGCCTTTGAAGAAAGCTACGGCTACATGTGCGGCGACTATGTGCGCGATAAGGACGCGGTCACGGCGGCGATGCTCGTTGCCGAAATGGCGGCATTCTATCATAAGAAGGGCATGACCCTGCTCGATGCGATCAACGCCCTTTATGAAAAGTACGGCTGGTTTGAGGAAAAGACCATAAACCTCGTCATGCCCGGCCTTGACGGGCTTGAGAAGATGGCCGCGCTCATGAGCACGCTGCGCACTCAGCCGCCCAAGGAGATCGCCGGGGAAGAGGTCATCCGCATAAGAGACTATTCCGACGGCAGCATCTGGGTCGCCGGGCTTGGCAAGGTCGATAAAACGCCCATTGCCGGTTCCAACGTGCTGTACTTTGAGCTTGCCGACGGATGCAGCTTCATAATCCGCCCCTCCGGAACGGAGCCGAAGATAAAGGTCTACGTTCTCGCGCGCGGCAAGGATAAGGCCGCATGCGATGCCTGCGTTGCAAAGTATCAGAAGTTCGCCGACACGCTGCGAAAGTGAGCTTCACGCGATAATAAAATACATGAGATAGGCGGCCGCGGCCCCTGTCACGGCGCTTATCAGGCGTCCTGCAAAATGCAGGGCGCCTTTTATATCGCTTCCCGCAATGAGCGCCATCGTCTGAAAGTGCACGGATACACCGCCCCAGCCGAGTATGAACGCCGCCAGTGCCAGATTTGCCGGACTCACCGCGAGGCCGCGCATCGCGCCCGCGCCGCTGCTCAGCTCCAGCAGTCCCGTCAGAAGCGCGCGCACCCAATGCAGCTCAAGCCCGGTCAGCGCAGAAATGCGCCCCACGGCGAGGGAGAAAAAACCGTCCGCGTCGAGAAGCCCTATAAGCACCGTGAAGCACACGGCAAAGCCGCATACGTTTATGATGGATATCGTGGCCTGCTTCACGGCCTCCGGCAGCGCCTGTGAAAACGGCGCTTCCGCGGCGGAGTTATGAGTCGGTGCACATGGCGCAGCTTGTCCGCCGCGGCGGCGCATTATAAGCCCCGTCAGCACCGCCGCGCCGGTATGTATGCAGTATAGATACACCCCCGCCTTTGACGATGCGAATACGCCCGCGCCCACGGCCCCGATTATAAAGGCCGGCCCGGAGTTGTTGCAGAAGCCGAGGAGCCGTTCCGCCTCGTTCTGGTCTATCGCGCCGCTTTCGTGCATGTCCGCGATGTAAGCCGCGCCCAGCGGATACCCGCCGCACAGCCCCATTATCAGCGCCGTGCAGCCCGTGCCCGACACGCCGAGCATACGCCCCAGCGGCGCGGCCAGGCGCCCCAGCATTGCCGGAAGCCCCAGCCTGTTCAGAAGTATGGACAGCACGAAAAAAGGGAACAGCGACGGTATTATCAGCTCTGCGCACAGGGAAAGGGCGTACCGGCAGCTCTCCGCCGCCTCCGCCGGGGTCAGGATGAGCACGGCAAACGCGCACAGCGCCCCCGCTGCGGCAAGTCTTTTCTTCATATTATCTGCGCCTCCTGCCGGTCAGCCCGGCCTTTGATATCATTTGATATAACTTTTGATAGTATCAAGCTATGCTCACGCGCATAGGTTTATACAGATTGGAGGTGGCGGCGGTGAAAAGTCTGATGGACAGGGCGGAGGCGCTTGCCGAGATGCTGGCGCTGCCGGAGGATGCGCTTCTCGGTGCGGCGAAGGTCACGGTCACTGCGGGCAAGCGGCTCCTTGTGGAAAACCATCGCGGTGTGCTCTCATACGGCGACGCGCAGATCATCGTGCGTCTGCCGCGCGGGAAGCTTTCCGTTTCCGGCAGCGCCCTCAGCCTGTTGGTAATGACGTCCGAACAGCTCCTTATCGGCGGACGTATTCAGACTTTGGAGTGGGAATGATGAAAAAGCTTGAAAGGACCATGCGGGGATACTGCCGCGTCGAGGTATGCGGCGCTTTTCCGGAGACGGTGCTCAACGCCTGCGCCATGCAGGCGCTGGAGCTGTGGGACATGAAATGCGAGGATGATCATACCCTGCGCTTTTGCGTGTATGAGCGGGATATCCCGGCGCTGGAGGATATCGCGCGCCGCTGCATGTGCGATATGTCCGTGCTCGGCACAGCCGGGGGAAGCACGCGCCGCCGTTTTTTGAAAAATCATGTGTGGCTGCTCGTGTCGCTTCTCGCGGCGCTCGGCATCCTTGCGGCTTCGTCTCTCTTTATATGGGATATCGACGTTTACGGCTGCGATGAGCTAAGCGAGGGCGAGGTGCTTCGCGCGCTTTCAGACTGCGGCGTGGACTGCGGCGCATACTGGCCCGCACTCAGTGTGGATATGATCCGCGCCGGTATGCTCATGCGTCTGCCGGAGCTTGCGTGGATGACCGTCAACGTCAGCGGTTCCCGCGCCATTGTCCTCGTGGAGGAGCGCGTGGAGAAGCCGGAGATATATATCGAAAGCGCGGGCGCTGATATAGTGGCCGCGCGCACGGGGATAATAAGGCGGCTCTCCGTGCTCAATGGTACGCCGCTCGTCGGAACGGGGCAGTCCGTCACAGCGGGGGAAACGGTCATTTCCGGCACGATGGAAAGCCTCAGCCGCGACGCGCGGTGTGTGCGCGCGCAGGGCGGCGTCACGGCGGACACGTGGTATGAGCTCAGCGCCGTCTGCCCCGCGCAGATGCAGGAGAAAACGCCACGCGCCGGGGTCCGCAGGCGTTTTGCGCTGAAATTCGGAAAGGCACGGTATAATTTTTATTTTAGCAGTGGAAATACTGTTGACGGATGTGATAAAATTATACATAATTATAATGCCGGTATACGGGGGCTGTTTGCCCTGCCGGTGACGCTCGTCGTTGAGGAGCTTCGCCCTTACCGGCTTTCCGGCACCGTTCCGGCAGACACGGCGGCGATGGGCGCGCGGCTTGAAGCGCGGCTGGAGGACGGCCTTCGCGGCGTGGTGCTTTCAAGCTCCGTCACGGAGGGGGATAACGGCGGCCTTGCGGTCGTGACGCTGCGCGCCGCCTGCCGTGAGAATATAGCGCAGGTAAAAGAATATGACCCGGCGGAGTAGGACCGCCGCGAAAGGAACACGGATGATAGAACAGACCATAAAAGTTGACAGGATGGAGCATATTATCAGCGTTTTCGGCTCCTTTGACCAGAATCTCCGCATCATAGAGACGGAGCTGGGCGTCAAGGTGCTCGACCGCGACGATATGATACACATATGCGGAGAGCCGGAGGACGTTATGCTGGCCGAAAAGGCCATAAACGGCCTTCTCACGCTTGCCGCCAAGGGGGAGAATATAGACGCGCAGAACGTGCGCTATATCCTCAAGCTCGTGCGCGAGGGGAAGGAAACCAAGATCGGCGAGCTTGCCGGGGATGTTATATGCATCACCGCCAAGGGAAAGCCTATAAAGCCCAAGACTCTCGGCCAGAAGGCGTACTGCGACGCCATTGCCAAGAACACCATCACTCTCGGCATCGGCCCGGCCGGCACGGGCAAGACCTATCTCGCCGTCGCGGCGGCCGTTGCGGCCTTCCGCGCGGAGGAGGTCAACCGCATCATCCTCACGCGCCCAGCGGTGGAGGCCGGCGAAAGGCTGGGCTTCCTCCCCGGCGATCTGCAGAGCAAGGTGGACCCGTACCTGCGCCCGCTGTACGACGCGCTTTTTGACATGCTCGGCGCGGACACGTATCAGAAGTATCTTGAGCGCGGCAATATAGAGGTCGCACCGCTTGCCTATATGCGCGGGCGCACGCTTGACGACAGTTTCATAATTCTTGACGAGGCGCAGAACACCTCGCGCGAACAGATGAAAATGTTCCTGACACGCATCGGCTTCGGCTCCAAGGTCGTCATAACCGGCGATATAACCCAGATAGACCTGCCGGAGGATAAGACCAGCGGCCTCAAGGTCGCAATGAAGGTGCTGGATAATATCGAGGATATCGCCATCTGCACCCTCACCGGCTCTGACGTCGTGCGCCACCGCCTTGTGCAGAGGATAATCGAGGCGTATGAGGTCTACGACAAGAAAAACCCGGCGGAGCCCGTGAAAAAGCTCCCGCCGAAGAAGTATAAGAGGAAATGAACATGCAGCATGAAATTTATATAAGCCGCGCTGTCAAGGGGCTGGGGCACAACAACTCCGCCGCCTGTATAAAAAAGGCGGTGAACATGGCGCTCGACGCCGAGGGTGTGGACGTGCCGTGCATCGTCAGCGTCATGCTGACGGATGACGAGGGCATCCACGCCGTCAACAGGGAGTTTCGCGGCGTGGACAGCGCGACCGACGTGCTCAGCTTCCCGATGAATGAGCTGACGCCCGGCACGTTCGACGCGGCCGTGTGCGAGCGGGATATGGACACGGGCGCCGTGCTTCTGGGCGACATGATGATATCCGTGCCGCGCTGTCAGGCACAGGGAGAGGAATTCGGCCACGGCTACGAGCGGGAGATAATGTATCTGACGGTGCATTCCGTGCTGCACCTTCTCGGCTATGACCACGTGGACGAGGGCGAGATGAAGCGTGCCATGCGCGCGCGGGAAAAAGCCATAATGGGCGACGATTAAGGAGATATTCAAATGACAAAATCTGCAATGATAACCATATGCGGCAGGCCGAACGTCGGCAAATCGACGCTTACGAACGCGCTTGTCGGCGAGAAGATAGCTATCGTTTCCGATAAGCCGCAGACCACGCGCAACCGCATCACCGCCATTGTTGAGCGCGGCGAAACGCAGTTCGTCCTCATGGACACGCCGGGCTTCCATAAGCCGCGCACGCGGCTTGGGGATTACATGGTCAACGTCGTGCGCGAAAGCGTGGCGGACGTGGACCTCGTGCTGCTGCTGGTGGAGCCTGTGGCCGCCATCGGCCCGCAGGAGGAGGCGCTCATCGCCCGCATAAAGGAGACCGGCGCGCCTGCTGTGCTCGTCATAAACAAGATAGACACGGTCGAAAAGCCGCGCCTGCTGGAGGTCATGGGTGCATACTCCGCCGCCTGTGATTTCGACGCGATAATCCCCATTTCCGCTAAGACCGGCGAGGGAGTGGAGGAGCTGCTTGCGCAGATGGACAAGTATGCCGTGGAGGGGCCGCATCTCTTCCCGGACGATATGATAACCGACCAGCCGGAGCGCCAGATATGCGCGGAGCTCGTGCGCGAAAAGCTGCTGAAATGCCTTGACAAGGAGATCCCGCACGGCACCGCCGTTGAGGTCACCCGCTTTTCTGAGCGCGACAACGGCATAATAGACCTTGAGGTCACCATTTACTGCGAGAAGGACAGCCACAAGGGCATCATCATCGGCAAGAAGGGCGCGATGCTCAAACGCATCGGCGAGCTTGCCCGCAAGGATATAGAGGAGTTCATGGGCACGAAGGTCAATCTCCAGACCTGGGTCAAGGTCAAGGAGAACTGGCGCGATTCCACCGTACTCCTGCGCAACTTCGGCTTCAAAAACGAGTGACGCTTCCCGCTTATACGCGTTAATAAATACCAGCACTAACGCCGCCCCTTGTGCAGATACTAAATGCAAGAGGTGGTTTTGATGGAACGAGATGCTGTCTGGCAGGCCTTTGCCGAGACGGGCGACCCGATTTATTATCTGCTGTATAAGCGGATGAGAAGCCGTAAGACCGACGCGAAGGAAAACGAGAAGAAGGACAGGACGGGGCAGCTTCCCCGCCCTGAGGATTGAGAGCATACATATGTTTGACACGACAAAGGCGCTCGTTCTGCGCGAGGTGCGCTATAAGGAGGCCGACAGGATACTCACGCTTATCAGCGCCGACCACGGCAAGCTCAGCGCGAAGGCGCGCGGCGCGCTGCGCCGCGGCAGCAAGACCGCCGCCGCAACACAGCAGCTCACGTATTCCGAGCTGACGCTTTTTTTCAACAAGGGCAAGTGGACGGTCAACGAGGGCGTTGTTCTCGAAGCGTTTGACGGTCTGCGCGCGGATATATGCGCACTGGCGCTCGGTTGCTATATTGCCGAGTGCCTTGACGCGCTTTCCGTTGAGGACCAGCCCGACGCGCCGCTCATGCAGCTTGGGCTGAACTCGCTGTACGCACTCAGCCGGGGGATGTACAGCCACGCGCAGATCAAGGCGGCGTTTGAACTGCGCCTTATGTGCCTTGCGGGCTATACGCCGGAGCTTGGCGGCTGCGCCGTGTGCGGCGCGAAGGAGCCGGAGGAGCCGGTGCTCAGCCTTGAAACGGGATGCCTGTGCTGCCGCCGGTGCCGCACAGCTCAGTCCGGCAGAACTGCCGCGCTGTGTCCGGAGTCGCTTGCGGCCATGCGGTATATTATTTCCGCCCCGGCCAAGCAGTTGTTTTCTTTCACCCTTGGCGGCGCGGCGCTTGCCCGCCTCGGCAGCGCGGCGGAGGATTATCTTCTCTGCCAGACCGAACGGCGCTTTTCCACGCTGGACTATTATAAAAGCGTGCGCATCTGACGCGCACGCATGTACTTACGGAGAAAACATATGAGTTTTTCTGAAAAATCACTTATCACGCTGGAGCTTCCCGCTGTGCTGGACATGCTTTCGCATGAGGCCGTGTCCGACGCGGCTAAGGAGCGCGCGCTTGCGCTCACGCCGTCTGCGGATGCCGCCGAAGTAAAGCGCCGCCAGGAGGAGACGAGCGCCGCCAAGACCATGATGACCGTGCGGCAAAGCCCGTCCTTCGCGGGGGTGAAGGATGTGCGCGCCTCGCTTTCACGCGCGGATCTCGGCGGCGCGCTGAATACGCGCGAGCTTATGGACATTGCGCGCGTGCTCCAGTGCGCGCGGCTCGTGCGCGGCTATATCGCCGATGACAGTGTCGGCAAGACGTGCATCGACCATCTTTTTTACGCGCTGCGCGCGAATAAGTTCCTTGAGGAGAAGATAAGCACCTCCGTCGTCGGTGAGGATGAGATCGCCGACAGCGCCTCGCCGGAGCTTGCCAATATCCGCCGCCAAATGCGCGCCGCGGCGGCCCGCGCGCGTGACGCGCTGCAAAAAATAATATCCTCGCCCAGCTATGCCAAGGTGCTTCAGGAGCCGATAATCACCATGCGCTCCGACCGGTACGTCGTGCCGGTAAAGGCCGAGTGCAAGGGGGCCGTGCAGGGGCTCGTGCATGACGTGTCCGCCTCCGGCATGACCGTTTTCGTGGAGCCTATGGCGGCCGTGAAGGCCAATAACGAGCTGCGCGAGCTTGCCGCGAAGGAGAAGCTTGAAATAGACCGCATCCTCGCGGAGCTTTCGGCGGACTGTGCCGAACACAGGGATGATATTGAATGCGACTTTGACGTGCTTGTCCGCCTTGACCTTATCTTTGCCAAGGCGCGGCTTTCGTATAAGCTGGACTGCCAGCAGGCCGGTGCTGATGGGGGACACGGCATAGTTCTGCGCCGCGCCCGGCACCCGCTGCTTGATCAGAGCAAGGCCGTTCCCATAAGCCTTGAGCTAGGGAGCAGCTTTGACACGCTCGTCGTCACAGGGCCGAATACCGGCGGCAAAACGGTGTCGCTCAAAACCATCGGCCTGCTTGCCGCGATGAATCAGTGCGGCCTGCATATCCCCGCCGCCGACGGCAGCAGCCTGCCCGTGTTCAGCCATATCCTTGCCGACATTGGCGATGAGCAGAGCATTGAGCAGAGTCTTTCCACCTTCTCTGCGCACATGAAGAACATCGTCAGCATACTTGACGAGTGCGACGAGCGCTCCCTGCTGCTGTTCGACGAACTTGGCGCGGGCACGGACCCCACTGAGGGCGCGGCGCTTGCAATCGCCATAATTGAAAACGCGCGCAGGAAGGGCGCTGTCATTGCCGCCACCACGCACTATGCGGAGCTTAAGGTGTACGCCACGAACGAGCCGGGCGTGCAGAACGCGTCGTGCGAATTCGACGTGGAGACGCTGCGCCCGACCTATCATCTGCTCGTCGGCATCCCCGGCAAATCGAACGCCTTTGCCATATCGCGCCGCCTCGGCCTGAGCGACGACGTGATAGAGGACGCGAAAGCGCGCGTGAACACGGAATCCGCAAGCTTTGAAGCCACCATAGAAAAGCTTGAGCAGACGCGCCTCATGCTTGAAAAGGACAGGAATGAGGTCGCGGTAAAGCTGCGTCAGGCCGAGGAGAGCGCGAAAAAGGCGGCATTCCTCAGGGCGGAGCTTGAAGTGCGCCTTGAAAAAGCGGATCAGAAATCGCGCCGCGAGGCGGAGCGTATAATCGCCGACGCGCGCGCCGAGGCCGAGGCCGTGTTTGCGGAACTTGACGAGATGAAAAAGCACGCCAATGAGGATGAGGACGCGCGCCGTGTGAACGAAGCACGCAGTGAGCTGCGCCGCCGCCTGAACAGACATGAGGAAAGCCTGCGCCCCGCGCCGGAACCTGTGACGGAGGAGAAGTCCGCCCGCCCGGTAAGACCCGGCGACACGGTCAGAATAAAGTCCATGGGCGTGAAGGCGGATGTTATTTCCGTCTCGCCGGACCGCGTGCTGACGCTGCGCGCGGGCGTGATGAACGTCACGGCCAAGGAGGACGAGGTGCTGCTCATCGAGGGCGGCGCGGCTGAAAAGCGGCAGTCTGTTTCCGCCGCGGCGGCCTCGACGCTGCGCACGGCAAGCGTCGCCTCCGAGATAGACCTGCGCGGGATGGAGGCCGTCGAGGGCGTCCTCGCGGCGGAACGGTATATAGACAGCGCCGTCATGTCAAGGCTCAAGACCGTCACCATCATCCACGGGAAGGGAACGGGCGTTCTGCGCGCCGCGGTACAGCAGATGCTGAAGAAAAATAAGGCTGTAAAATCATTCCGTCTCGGCCGCTACGGTGAGGGCGAGACCGGCGTGACCGTTGTCGAACTGAAATAAAATCTGCACCAGCCCGGCGCAACAAATGTGTAAAATAACGAATCGCGCGAAATCGGTTGACGTATCGACAAAAATTTGCTAGATTATATACTGCACAAGATGGTGTATATTAATTTTGCAGATAAAAAGAAATTAAGGAGTGGCGAGTATGATAAGCAAAGAAGTTGTCATTAACAATCAGGTAGGTCTTCATGCCAGACCCGCGACTTTCTTCATTCAGAAAGCCAACGAGTTCAAAAGCAGTATATGGGTCGAAAAGGATGAACGCCGCGTCAACGCGAAGAGTCTTCTCGGCGTCCTCTCTCTTGGCATAGTCAAGGGCACTGCCATCACCATCATTGCCGACGGTGCCGACGAAGAGGCCGCGATAGCGACCCTGTCCGAGCTTATTGACTCTGATTTTTCTGAGTGATCCGCAATACCGAACCATAGACAAAAGTAGGGGCGTGCCAGCACGCCCCTGTTTATTTATCGCTTTAGCATCAGGGGTGTTGTTACCGTGAAAAAGGAAAACAAGGCAATAATAGAAATGCTCGTCTGCGCCACGCTTTGGAGCATTGCCGGGATCTTTATAAAGCTCATCCCGTGGAACGGCTTTGCCGTGGCCGGGCTGCGCAGTCTCATTGCGGGGCTGACGATCGCCGTATATATGCTCATTTCGCGCCGCCGCTATGTTTTCAATAAACGTACTCTCGCCGGGGGCATTTTTGCCGGCAGCGTGTACACCTGCTTCACTGTGGCGAATAAGCTCACCACCGCGGCAAATGCCATCGTCCTGCAATTCACCTGCCCAGTGTTCATCGTCATTTTCTCGGCGCTGTTTCTCCGCCAGAAGATACGCCGGCAGGATCTTGCGGTCGTCATTGCCACGCTTGCCGGTATCGCGCTGTTTTTCTTTGACCAGCTCAAGCCCGGCTATATACTCGGCAACTTCGTGGGCATCGCCGCGGGCATGTTCATGGCCGGAATGTTCATCGTTGTCGGCAATATCGAGGCGGATGAGCGCTTCAGCGCCGTTTTGAACGGCCAGCTTTTCACCTTCCTTGCCGGCCTGCCGTTCATCATCGCCACAAAGCCGGAGTTTACGGCCGGCGCGGTCGTGAGCATACTTATCCTCGGCGTTTTTCAGCTCGGCATATCCTATGTGCTGTATGTCAAGGCGTCGCAGTACTGCCCGCCGCTTGCCTGCTGTCTGCTCGGCGCGCTGGAGCCGCTGCTCAACCCCGTCTGGGTGCTTATCTTTGACGGCGAGCGCCCCGGCGTGTTCGCGCTCATCGGCGGCGTGATAGTCATCGTGTCCATAACCGTGTGGACGATATTCGGCAATAAAAAGCAGGAGCCTGTACAGAGCGAGGGCGCGTAAATGCTTGATACTCTCCGCGAAAAAGCGAATAATCTTCCGCTTCTGCCAGGCGTGTACATCATGCTCGACGAGCATAACGAGGTCATATACGTCGGCAAGGCGAAGAAGCTGAAAAACCGCGTCAGCAGCTATTTCCACGGCGAGCACCTGCCGAAGGTCGCCGCGATGGTGGAAAAGGTGCGCGATTTCAACGTCATTGTCGCCGGAAGCGAGTTTGAAGCGCTGGTGCTGGAAAACTCGCTTATAAAGCGGCACAAGCCGAAGTATAACATCCTCCTCAAGGACGATAAGGGCTATCCCTTTGTGCGCGTGGACGTGAAGAGCGAGTATCCGAGGATGAGCCTTGTCAACCGGCAGGCCAAGGACGGCGCGCGCTATTTCGGCCCCTTCGGCGGCCGCGGCCAGACGCATGAGATAATAGAGACTATACAGAAAGCGCTGCTTCTGCCGTCCTGCGCGAAGAAGTTCCCGCGTGATATCGGCAAGGAGCGCCCCTGCCTGAACTACCACATGGGAAACTGCGCCGGTTGGTGCCGCGGCACGCCCGACGGGGAGGAGTACAGGCGCAGAATGGCGCAGGCCATGCTCATCCTCGAAGGGAAGAGCGCGGAGCTGACAACCGAGCTTAAGGATAAAATGGAGCGCGCGGCTGAGGAGCTTCGCTTTGAACAGGCCGCGGCGCTGCGCGACAGACTGCGCGCGGTCGAAAGCCTTGCCAACAAGCAGCGCGTCATATCCACGGCCTTTGCCGACACGGACGCGATAGGCTTCTGCCGCGGCGCGAAGAGCTGCTTTTCCGTGCTGCACTTTGTAAACGGCGACCTTGCCGGGAAAGACGTC
>URPU01000017.1 GCA_900549865.1 uncultured Eubacteriales bacterium | reverse complement strand
GACAAGGCGTCCATTCAGGTCTATGAAGAGACCTCCGGCCTCGGCCCCGGCGCCGCGGTCGAATCCACCGGCATGCCCATGTCCGTCGAGCTTGGGCCCGGTATGCTGGAAAACATCTACGACGGTATCCAGCGCCCTCTGCCCGAGATGCGCGACCTTACCGGCGACTCCATCACCCGCGGCACCGATGTGCCCGCGCTCAACCGTGAAAAGCTGTGGGACTTCGTGCCCGTGGCAAAGCCCGGCGACAAGGTTTCCGCCGGCGACGTTCTCGGCGCCGTGCAGGAGACCAGCGCCATCAGCCATAAGATCATGGTGCCCCCCGGCATCTCCGGTGAAGTCGTCAGCGTTGAGCGCGGCCAGTTCACCGTGACCGACGTCGTCGCCGTCGTGCGCGACGCCAAGGGGACCGAGCATAAGCTCACCATGCTCCAGCGCTGGCCCGTGCGTATCGCGCGCCCCTACACGAAAAAGTACGTTCCCAGCCGCCCCATGAACAGCGGCCAGCGTATAATCGACACTCTCTTCCCCATCGCAAAGGGCGGCACGGCCGCCGTTCCCGGCCCGTTCGGCTCCGGCAAGACCGTCGTGCAACACCAGCTTGCAAAGTGGTCTGACGTCGATATCGTCATTTATATCGGCTGCGGTGAGCGCGGCAATGAGATGACCGACGTTCTCATGGAGTTCCCCGAGCTCAAGGACCCGCGCAACGGTGAGCCGCTCATGAAGCGCACCGTGCTTATCGCCAACACCTCCGATATGCCCGTCGCCGCGCGTGAGGCGTCCATTTACACCGGCATCACCATCGCCGAGTACTTCCGCGACATGGGCTATGACGTCGCCGTTCTGGCCGACTCCACCTCCCGCTGGGCCGAGGCGCTGCGCGAAATGTCCGGCCGTCTTGAGGAAATGCCCGGCGAAGAGGGCTACCCCGCCTACCTCGCCTCGCGTCTGGCGCAGTTCTATGAGCGCGCCGGCGTTGTGGAATGCCTCGGCTCCGACGACCGTCAGGGCTCCGTCACCGCCATCGGCGCAGTCTCCCCTCCGGGCGGCGATATATCCGAGCCTGTCTCTCAGGCCACCATGCGTATAGTCAAGGTGTTCTGGGCGCTCGACTCCAGCCTTGCCTATGCCCGCCACTTCCCCGCCATCAACTGGCTGACGTCCTACTCGCTGTATGTCGATACTCTCCGCCCCTGGTACACTGAGCAGTTCGGCGAGAACTACATGATAAACCGCGAGAAGGCCATGCACATCCTTCAGGAAGAGAGCGAGCTTCAGGAGATCGTCCGCCTCGTCGGTCAGGACGCGCTCTCCCCGGCTGACCGTCTCACCATGGAGACGGCGAAGATGCTGCGTGAGGACTTCCTCCAGCAGAACGCCTTTGTCGATGAGGACGCTTACTCCTCCTATGCCAAGCAGTTCCGGCTTCTGGACATGGTGCTCAGCTACGACAGCCTCTGCCGTGCCGCGCTTGAAAAGAACGCCGATATGGAGGCGCTGTTCGCCATAGACGCGCGCGAGAAGATAGGCCGCGCGAAGATGGCCGACGCAAGGACCTTTGAAGCCGATTACGACGCTATCGCCGCCGAGATGAAGGCGGAGATAGACGCTGTCATTGCCGGAGGTGAGGACGCATGATCAAAGAGTATAAAACAATAAGAGAGATCGCCAGCCCCCTTATGGTGGTTGACGACGTTGAGGGCGTCACCTATGACGAGCTGGGCGAGCTTGAGCTGCCCAACGGCGAGATCCGCCGCTGCAAGGTGCTCGAGGTCGAGGGCAGCAAGGCCGTCGTTCAGCTTTTCGAGTCCGCGCAGGGCATAAACCTTGCCGAGACGAAGGTGCGCTTCCTCGGCCATCCGCAGCAGCTCGCCGTGTCTGAGGACATGCTCGGCCGCGTGTTCAACGGCATGGGTCTGCCCATAGACGGCGGCCCCGATATACTTGCCGAGGCGCACATGGATATAAACGGCCTGCCGATGAACCCGGCGGCGCGCGCCTACCCTGCGGAATTCATCCAGACGGGTGTTTCCACCATCGACGGTCTGAACACCCTCGTCCGCGGGCAGAAGCTGCCCATATTCTCCGGCTCCGGCCTGCCTCATGCCGCCCTCGCCGCGCAGATCACGCGTCAGGCGAAGGTCTTGGGCGACAATGAGACCTTCGCGGTCGTCTTTGCCGCGATAGGCATCACCTTTGAGGAGTCCGAGTATTTCATCAACGACTTCCGCCGCACCGGCGCCATCGACCGCACCGTCGTTTTCTCCAACCTTGCAAACGACCCCGCTGTTGAGCGTATCGCCACCCCGCGTATGGCCCTGACCGCCGCCGAGTACCTCGCCTTTGAAAAGGACATGCAGGTCCTCGTCATCATGACGGACATCACCAACTACGCCGAGGCTCTGCGTGAGGTCTCCGCCGCGAAGAAGGAGGTTCCCGGCCGCCGCGGCTACCCCGGTTACCTTTACACCGACCTTGCCACCATGTATGAGCGCGCGGGCCGCCGCAAGGGCAAGAAGGGCTCCATCACCATGATTCCCATCCTCACCATGCCTGAGGACGACAAGACCCACCCCATCCCCGACCTCACCGGCTACATCACCGAGGGGCAGATAATCCTCTCCCGCGACCTGCACCGCAAGGGCATCGTTCCCCCCGTGGACGTGCTCCCCTCGCTCAGCCGTCTTAAGGACAAGGGCATCGGCGTCGGCAAGACCCGCGAGGACCATGCCGGCACCATGAACCAGCTCTTCGCCGCCTACTCCCGCGGCAAGGACGCCAAGGAGCTTATGACCATCCTCGGCGAGGCCGCCCTTTCCGACGACGACAAGCTCTTCGCGCAGTTTGCCGACGAGTTTGAAAAGGTGTACGTCAGCCAGGGCAACAACACCAACCGCACCATCGAGGAGACGCTGAACATCGGCTGGCAGCTTCTCAGCATCCTGCCCCGCCGTGAGCTCAAGCGTATCAAGCCCGAGATGATCGACAAGTACATGCCCAAGAAGTAAGACCAAAAAGTTGATCCCAAACTATTTTTTGAAAAAACGGAGGTGATGCTTTTTGGCAAGCACTGCTATAACCCCGACCAGAATGGTGCTCAACCAGCTCAAGGGCCGTCTCAAGACCGCCCGGCGCGGCCACAAGCTCCTCAAGGATAAGCGCGACGAGCTTATGCGTCAGTTCATGGACGTCGTCAAGCTCAACAAGCAGCTTCGCAACCGCGTCGAGGAGGGGCTGACGGCAGCCTTCGGCTCGCTTCAGGTGGCAAGCTCCATCATGTCTCCCGAAATGCTTGAGCAGGCGCTTCTCTACCCCCGCCAGAGCGTGGAGCTGGGCATGAAGTTCAGGAATATCATGAGCGTCAACGTTCCCGTTTACTCCTTCCAGACCAAGAGCAACGACCCCAGCGAGATATACCCCTACGGCTTTGCGCAGACCTCCGGCGAGTTGGACGACGCGCTGGATAAGCTGGCCAAGGTGTTTGAGGATATGCTGGAGCTGGCGCAGGTGGAAAAGACCATGCAGCTTCTCGCGGAGGAGATAGAAAAGACCCGCCGCCGCGTCAACGCGCTGGAATACGTCATGATCCCCGAGCTTGAGGCGAACATCAAGTATATCTCCATGAAGCTTGAGGAGAATGAGAACTCCACCAAGGTGCGTCTGCTGAAGGTCAAGGAAATGGTGCTTCAGGACGCCCACCACTACGAACAGTAAAAAAGCCAAAAAAGCAAAACACACCGCCCGGTGAGATACCGGGCGGTGTTTCATTTGTCAAAAAGCCTCGCAGAGTTTCGCGTCCGCAGACGCGACGATTCTTTCTCGACAGTCCGCGTCCTCTCAGTCAAGCAGGGGAAGAAGCTCCTGCCGCCGCGCCTCATCCAGCGCATTCACAGCCGCGTCAAAGCCATCGGGATCGCTGTTCCGCGCCGCGCGCAGAAGCGCGCCGTAGGCCTCCGTATACGCCCCGTCCAGCCCGGAGATGTTCGTCAGCAGCACGTGCACTTCCTCATCCGTCAGGCCGTTCGCGTCCACATATTCCCGCAGGCTGTCAAAAAGCGCCATCAGCGCCTCCGCGCCGTTTTCCGCGGCGTATTCACCGGCGTTGAAGCTCTCCTCACTGTAGCGTGTGAAGAACCCGACCGCCTCTATAGAGGCGGTCTGCTGTGCAGCGTTTTCCGTTCCGGCCGCCTCTATAGAGGCGGCCGGCGGCTTTCCGCCGCGTATTGCAAATACCGCAACGAGCACGCCCGCCGCCGCGCATACAGCGCACACCGCAAGCTTCCTGTGTTTTTTCATCCTTCACCCGCCTTTTTTATTTATGTAGTCCGCGCTTTCCGCGCGTGGATTTAATGATACCGCGCGCCGCATACTGCGGTGCGCGGTATTTATTCATCGGAAAATTATTTCTCCGTCCACTTCCAGTTTGCCACCTCGGGCAGGTCAACGCCGTGCTCCGCGATGTACTGTCTGTGCTCGACGAGCTTATCCTTCATCTGCTGGATGAGGTACGCGCCCCTGTTGCCGAGCTGCGGCAGGTTGTAAACAGCCGACATGACAAGGTCGAACCTGTCGAGCCTGTTGAGCACGCGCATATCGAACGGCGTTGTTATCGTGCCCTCTTCGATATAGCCGCGCACGTGGATGTTCTTGTTGTGCCGCTTGTAGGTCAGCTCGTGGATAAGGCTGGGATAGCCGTGGAATGCGAATATGATGGGCTTATCCGCGGTGAAGAGCATGTCGTAATCCTTCTGCGACAGGCCGTGGGGGTGCTGCTCCTCGCTCTGCAGGCGCATCAGGTCAACCACGTTCACAACGCGTATGCGAAGCTCTGGGAACGCATCCCTGAGTATCGTGACCGCCGCCAGCGTTTCAAGCGTGGGCGTATCGCCGCAGCACGCCATGACGATGTCCGGCTCCTGCCCCTCGTCGGTGGAGGCCCACTGCCATATGCCGATGCCCTGCGTGCAGTGCTTCACGGCCTGCTCCATCGTCAGCCACTGGGGCCGCGGGTGCTTGGACGCGACTATTACGTTCACATAGTTGCGCGAACGGATGCAGTGGTCAAAGCAGCTCAGCAGGCAGTTGGCATCCGGCGGCAGATACATGCGCACCACGTCCGCCTTCTTGTTCGCCACATGGTCAAGGAAGCCGGGGTCCTGATGCGTGAAGCCGTTGTGGTCCTGCTGCCACACGTTGGAGGCCAGCACGTAGTTCAGCGAGGCGATCTTCTGCCGCCAAGGAAGCTGGTTGCAGACCTTCAGCCACTTTGCGTGCTGCGAGAACATCGAATCCACTATGCGTATGAACGCCTCATAGCTGTTGAAGAAGCCGTGCCGCCCCGTGAGCAGATAGCCCTCCAGCATACCCTCGCACACGTGCTCGGAGAGCATGGAGTCCATCACCCTGCCGTCGGGCGCGAGATGGTCGTCCGTGTCGTAGGCCTCGCCGTTCCACGCGCGCCCCGTCTCCTCGAACACGGGCGTCAGGCGGTTGGACGCGGTCTCGTCCGGGCCGAAGGAGCGGAAGTTGCGCTCCACCTCATTGAGCTTGTATATATCGCGCACGAAGGTGCCCAGCACGGCCATATCCTGCGCCTCGACGCTGCCGGGGAAGGGGATATCCACGCCGTAATCGCGGAAGTCCGGCATTCTCAGGTCCTTCAGCAGCAGTCCGCCGTTTGCGTGCGGGTTCGCGCCCATGCGGCGCGTGCCCTTCGGCGGGAAGTCCAGCAGCTCCTGCACCGGCACGCCGTTCTCGTCGAACAGCTCCTCCGGCCTGTAGGAGTGCAGCCACTGCTCTATCTGGCGGATATGCTCGGGCGAGTCGGGCTGTATGGGCACCTGATGGGCGCGCCAGTAGTCCTCCACCTTGAGTCCGTCCACATAGGCCGGCCCCGTCCAGCCCTTCGGGCTGCGGAACACTATCATCGGCCAGCGCGGGCGCAGCATGTCGCCGTTTTCGCGTGCGTTCGCCTGATAGGCCAGTATCTTCTCCACGCACTCGTCCAGCGTGTCCGCCATAAGCCTGTGCATCACCGCCGGGTCGTTCCCCTCGACGAAGTGCGGCTCCCATCCGCAGCCGCGGAAGAAGTCCTCCAGCTCTTCATGCGGGATGCGCGCGAACAGCGTGGGGTTGGCTATCTTATAGCCGTTCAGGTGCAGTATCGGCAGCACCGCGCCGTCCGTTTTCGGGTTGATGAATTTGTTCAGCTGCCACGAGGTCGCAAGCGGGCCGGTCTCCGCCTCGCCGTCGCCGACGACGCAGGCCGCTATCAGCCCCGGATTATCCGTCACCGCGCCGAAGGAGTGCGCCAGCGAATAGCCCAGCTCGCCGCCCTCGTTTATCGAGCCGGGAGTCTCCGGCGCGACGTGCGACGGAATGCCGCCGGGGAAGGAGAACTGCTTGAACAGCTTCTGCATACCCTCCTTGTCGCGGGAGATGTTCGGGTAAACCTCCTGATAGCTGCCGTCCAGCCAGTCCTGCGCGACCATCGCGTTGCCGCCGTGGCCCGGCCCGGAGACGTATATCATGTCAAGGTCGTATTTCTTTATAACGCGGTTGAGGTGGGTGTAAATGAAGTTCTGCCCGGGGACCGTGCCCCAGTGACCCACTATTTTCTTCTTTATGCTCTCCTCCGTGAGCGGCTTTTGCAGCAGAGGGTCGTCCAGCAGGTAAAGCTGACAGGCGGAAAGATAGTTCGCCGCACGCCAGTACGCATCCAGTGTCGCCAGCTCCTGCTCCGTTGCCGGAAGCCTTTTGTTTTCTTCCATAAGATGACCTCCCATAGTTCATATTCTGACCGCATATGGAAAACTTTTGTACGCGGTTCAATTGTGATAATAAAGCATTTTCGTCATTTAATCAATATATTCTTTGCAGGTTCAGAAATTTATATGCACACTGACGAAAAACACTCTCCGCGCCGCGGCGCGGAGGGTGCTCGCATGTCTGCATTAACAACAGATTTTTTTATTTTGTCCTGACGTACTCGTTCATCGGGTGCACCATGTACTCGTTGTACGGGAAGCGGTCCGTCGTCACGTAGCCCGCCGGTGCGTCGATAAGCTGCGGTATGCGGTTGACGAGCGTTGCGCAGGTCAGCTCCACCGTCGCGGGCTGGTTGACGATGCAGGTCGTCTCCGGCTCGCCGTAGAGCGTCCACACGTTGCGGTCTATCTCGTCCTTGTTGTATATCTTGCCGATGCACTCGGTCTCAAGGGTGATGCCCTCCTCGGTCGTGGTGGTGACGATGGCGCGCATACCCGTCGCGTTCCCGGCCTTGACCACCATGCCCAGCGTCTCGCTGTCTAGGTCCTCCTTGTCTATGCAGGGGATGCACTTCTGCGTCTGAGAGGTTATGTGCAGGCCCATCTTGCTGCACAGCCAGCCGTTCTGGTTCCACATGTAGCTGGGCACATACTTTCCGCTCTCGACAAGCTCCTTCATCTCGTCGGACGGCGTCTCGTTGTAGCAGCCGATGGTCTTGTTGAACTCCTCCACGGTCAGGCCCGCACCGTGACCCTCGGCCAGCGCGATGCCGTAATCCTCCACGTTGTAGGAGCTGCTGCCCACTATCTTCGTTATCTTGTGGGAGGAACCGGCAAGGTTCGTCACCATCGTGCCCCAGTACAGATCGCAGTAGCCCACGCCCGTCAGCGTGCATCCGCCCTCCTTGGCCAGCTTGTCCAGCTTCTCCGTCAGCGCGGGGGAGGAGTTCCACGGATAAAGCGCCTCCTCGCAGGTCGTGATGGCGTTGACGCCGTGGTGCGCACAGATGGTGAATATATCCTCCAGCTCGGCCACGGTGCTGCGCGTGGCGATGATGCACACGTCGGGCTTAAGCTCGCCTATGCGCTTGTCCGCCGTCGCGGAGTCCTCGACCTTCACGCCGACCGTGGGATAGCCGTTGCCTATTATCTCGGAGACGTCCTTGCCTATATGGCCCTTGTTGCGGCAGAATGCGCCGACCAGCTCCCCGCCGTGCTCCAGCACATAGCGCATCAGATAGCGGCTCATCTTCCCCGCGCCGTACTGTACTACTCTTACCTTGCGATCCATAATAAAGCCTCCTCGTATTTTGTCGAAATTGGTTATTTTTTTAACAACCTTTATGACCTTATTATATTCTTTATACCATGTGCAAAGTCAAGAAATTTTTTCCTGCGCGTTTTCAATAAATCCCGTGGGCATGATTCGTGCATATCCACAGCGGCGCGGCTCTTCTCAGCAGCGCACGGGTATCTGCGTCTTGTAGAACATCTGCCGCCTGTCCATGTCCAGCACGGGAAAGTCGATTATCACCTCGCAGATGTAATCCCCCGCGATGGAGAAGCCGCGCGTCTCGATATAGTCCATCAGGCGCCTGACGCTCTCCTCCTCGCGCTCTAGGCTGCCGGCGCACAGGCATACGTATGCCGCCGCCGGCACGCGCTCTATCCCCTCCCCGGCGCTGTCCGCGTCCACGAAGAGAAACACCTCGTCGGCGTAAAGCTCTCCCGCGGTGAGGCGCTCCCTGCGGATTATCGTGCCGATGTTGCTGAAATACGACAGCGGCATGTTGTTGACGACAAGGTGCGTTTTAAGCTGCCTCAGCATGTATTCATATCCGGACTCGTCCTGCTCAAAGTAGTTCATGTCGCAGGCGTAGCGGTAGATGAACCTTTCCGGGATGAATTCCATGAATATTTCGCCGTTTCTGGGCATGGCCTCGTACTTTTTGTAGTTTTCCAGCGTGCGCATTATCGCCGCGCGCGAACGCGTAAGCTGCTCAATGCGCTCATCCACGCGGCCCGCCTGCTCGCGCAGCAGTCTTTGCAGCGCCTCGGCGTCGTTCTCGTCGAGAAAGGCGCGTATCTGCCGCAGCGTCATGCCGTACACCTTCATGTTCTGTATCAGGTCCAGCCGCGCCGACTGCGTGATGTGATAATAGCGGTAGCCCGTCGCCGCGTCGATATACTGCGGCTTCAGAAGCCCCTCCCTGTCGTACAGGCGCAGCGCCTGCTCCGACACGTGGTTGAGCTGTGCCATCTGCCCGATCGTCAGCTTTTGCAGGTCCACTAAACCTTCCCCCTTGTATAAAGTTTGCGTCTCCGTGCCGATTATAGCACAGAGACGCGGGTTTGGAAATATCTTTGTTTTTTCTCGCGGCTGTCCGCCGCGCGTCAAGAAGCTTTCCCCTAATCAAAAGAACCGTGAAGCCCCGATGGACGATTCGGAGCCTCACGGTTTTAATTATTGTTGGGGCCGTCTGCGTGTTACCTGCATCACGAGGCGGCCCATACCGGCACGCGCCGTTATTTCTGCATGACCTGCTGCTTTCTGCGCAGGCTGAGATTATCGGCGATCATGGCGATGAACTCGCTGTTCGTCGGCTTGCCCTTGATGTTTGAAACGGTGTAGCCGAAGAATTTCTGCAAGGTCTCGATATCGCCGCGGTCCCACGCCACCTCTATCGCGTGGCGTATGGCGCGCTCAACGCGCGAGGGCGTCGTGCCGAACTTCTTTGCGACCTCCGGGTACAGCACCTTCGTGACCGCGTTTATCATGTCCATGTCGTTTATCGTAAGTATGATGGCCTCGCGCAGATACTGATAGCCCTTTATGTGCGCGGGCACGCCGATCTCATGGATTATGTCCGTCACGACTGCCTCGAGGTCTGCGTCCTGCCTGCTCTGCTGTGCGGAGACGGCGCGGCAGTCAAAGCCGCCGGAGGGCATGGCCGGCCTGTCCGTTCCGGCAAGCTGGCGTATTCGGTTGAGCAGCACCGGCGTGTCGCAGGGCTTGGGCAAAAAGAAATCCGCCCCGGCGGACGAGCAGGCCGTCACAACTTTGGTGTTTACAAAGCCCGAAAGCACGATGACGTGCGGCTTCGCGCCGGTCTCGGGCAGGCGGCGCAGTACCTCAAGCCCGTCCAGCTTGGGCAGCACCAGATCCAGAAGCAAAATATCCGGCTTCAGTTTGGCGACCATGGCCAGTGCTTCGACGCCGTCGGCGGCATTGCCGACCAGCTCCATGTCGTTTTCCGCGGCCATGATCCTCTCCAGCATCTTGCAAAAGTCGATATTTGCGTCTGCTGTAAAAATGCGAGTTTTGGTTTCCATAATTCTTCTCCTCCCATTATGCGTTACACGGAGTACGCTGTATTTTAAAAGCAGTTTTCACCGTCTTGTCGCATTAAATTTACCATAGTTGACACATATACGACAACAGAATTCTGTCGAATCTCGCAGGTAACTTGTTGACATAATATTACACAATTCGATTTTTCGCAAGTCTTTTTGACAGAAACTACAAGAATTTTTTCTTGCGTTTTGTCGAAACGTGTCGAATAGTAATTTTGTGGGAGTCAGTTTTACATAACTTTTTTCAATCGGCCTCCTCCGCCCCGTATAGGAGCTGGAAGCTGTCGTAGTGGTCGGGCGTGTAATAGATCAGTCCGTCGTTGGAAAAGACGATCCGCTCCGCCCCGCGCGACGCCGCGCCCAGCGTGTTTATGTCGCACTCCGTCCACACGCGCCCCTCCGCGTCGGGCAGCAGCCCCTCGTAATTTCCGAAGCGCCCGCCGCCGATGCACTTGCCGGAGCAGTATTTTTCAACGCTGCCGCCGCGCCATCCGGCCTTCTCGGCCTCGGCCTTGGTGATGTAGTTGCCCGGCAGGCGGCCGAAGGTGTGTATGTACAGCGCGACCTCGTCTTTGGTGTCATAGATTCCGTCCTCGTCGATGGCTGCGGCCGCCGCGGCAGGCTGTTCCTCCGCCTGTGCGGCCTCGATTGCATTCTGTGCTGTCCCTGCCGCGCCGTCCGGTGTTCTCTCCGCCGCGGCGTCCTGCGTGCTTTCCGCCAATGCGGCGCTCTGCGTCTGCGGCGCGGCGGTGCTCTGCGCGCCGCCCGGCAGCAGGGCCTCCGCCCCGAAGTACAGCAGCACCACCGCGGCCAGCAGCACCAGCCGCAGTATAAATTTTGCGTTCTTCTTCATTTGTTTTCCTCCCGTATCGTGATCTTGTGCCTGAATTTTTGCGTTCTGCACTCTAAACAGTAATGCTCAAGCTATAATACCATATCTCCGCCGCAAAATGAAGCGCGCCGCGTCTCTCCGCGCATTTTGCAGGGCAGAAAAATGTTGATTTTTACGTGTCTCGGATATATAATAAAATTTGGTTTTTTAGTATTATTGAATTCTAGATCTCCCGTCAAGCGCGGGTAATACGGAGAAAATAAATGCAGCAAATTTATGACGCGATGGCGTGGATAATGAAGCAATGCTATACCCTGTGCGGGAACTACGGTGTGGCCGTCATACTTTTTACATTCATCACCAAGATCATTCTCCTGCCGGTGTCCGTGTGGGTGCAGAAGAACTCCATCAAGATGGTGAAGATCCAGCCCGACATAAACTTTCTCAAGGTCCGGCACTTCGGCGACGCGGACGCGATAGCGGAGGGGCAGAACAAGCTCTTCCGGCAGGCCGGGTATCACCCGCTCGCCTCCATCGTGCCCACGGTGATACAGCTCGTCCTTCTTATGGCGGTCATTGCCGCAATAAAGGTCGGCATGGCCGACAGCTCCATAGACATGCGTTTTCTCGGCGTCGATCTCAGCCTTATCCCCGCGCAGGGGCGCGGCTGGCTCATCCTGTCCCCGATAGCCGCGGGCGCTTCCGCGTGGCTCATGTGTGCCGCGCAGAACCAGAGCAACGTCCTTCAGGCGGAGCAGGACAATTGGAACAAATACGGCATGCTCATCCTCTCCGTCGGGCTTTCGCTGTATCTGGGCTGGTTCGTGTCCGTCGGCGTGGCGCTTTATTGGGTGGCCAGCAATCTTTTCTCCATCGCCCAGCTATACCTGCTGAATATGGCGATCGACCCGAAGAAATACGTGGACTATGCCCGTCTTGAGGAGAGTAAGAAACAGCTCTCCGAATTGCAGCAGCTCGGCGGGAAACGGCACGGCCGCGAGGCGCGTGAGCTTGCGCGGCGCGAGCGCGCGGATTATAAGCGCTTCTTCTCCGTTTTGAACAAGCACCTCGTTTTCTATTCCGAAAGCAGCGGGTTTTACAAGTACTATAAAGGCATCATCGAATACATTCTGAAAAACACCAACATCGCCGTGCATTACATAACCAGCGACCCGAACGATCAGGTGTTCGCCATAAGCCAGTCTCAGCCGCGGCTGAAGCCGTATTACATCGCGGAAAAACGGCTCATCACGCTTATGATGAAGCTCGACTGCGACGTGATGGTCATGACCATGCCGGACATTGAGAACTTCCACATCAAGCGCAGCTACGTCCGCAAGGATATCGAATACGTCTACGTTCCGCACTGCATAGACAGCATCAACATGACCATGCGCACCGGCGCCGTGGATCATTATGACTCCGTCCTCTGCGTGGGAAAGCACCAGAAGGAGGAGATCACGAACACGGAGGCCGTTTACGGTCTGCCGCACAAGACGCTTGTGGACTGGGGCTATACGCTGCTTGACGAGATGCGCGCGCAGTACGCCGCCTCCGCGCATGAGGACAAGCCGGGGAAGAAGATACTCATCGCCCCGTCATGGCAGAAGGACAACATTGTGGATAGTTGCCTTGAGGAGATACTCGACACGCTGAAAGGGCGCGAGTACCAGATCACCGTGCGCCCGCACCCGCAGGAGGTTCGTCTCAAGCAGGCGTATATGGAGCAGCTTGAGGCAAAATACGCCGCCGACCGCGATGTTGAAATACAGACGGACTTTTCGTCCAACAGCACCGTTTTTGAGGCCGACCTTCTCATCACCGACTGGTCCGGTATCACGTATGAGTACGCTTTCACGACGCTTCGCCCCGTTTTGTTCATCGACACGCCCATGAAGGTCATGAACCCGGAGTATGAAAAGATAAACACCCCGCCGATAAACATCTGGATGCGCGAGGTCATCGGGGCCGTCGTCAAGCCGGACGAGCTTGAAAAGCTTCCAGAAGCGGTCGAAAGGCTTCTCTCCGGCAGGGATGAGTACCGGGAGAGGATAGACCGCTTCGTGCATGAATACGTCTACAATCTCGGGAACAGCGGCGAGGTCGGCGCAAAGTATATTATAAATGAGATACAGAAAAAAATAAAAGAGAGGAAGAACTCCCAACAATGAAAAAACTTGTCAGAATATTTGGCGCGGTCTATTTCAGCTTCGCGTTCATGCTTCTTTTCGGCGCAAATGCAAAGGCATATATCGACCCGTCTGTCATGACCTACGTCATTCAGGCCGTCGCTGGTGTTGTCATCGCCGTCGGCGCGATCATCGGCATCTACTGGCGCAAGGCCAAGAAAAAGGTGAACGACACCCTCGGCATCGACGAGAACCGCAACAAAGAGGTCGAGTCCGACGAGATAATCGTCGATCAGGCCGCGGCGGCTGAGGACGAAGGGGATAAAAAGGCCGAGTAGACCCTGCCCGATATGTCGTCCGCAGCGACGAAGCCCACGCTTTCATCGCGGCTGTCCACGCTTTCCGCGATGTTGTCGCCCAGCACAAAATAGCAGCCCTCCGGAACGGTCAGCTTCTCTTCGGCCATACCGGCAAAGACGTCCGCGCCATAGCCCGCGGCGCATACGCCGTTTCTGTAAAGGCGGCCGCCCTCTATCATTATCCTGTCGCCAGGCTGTCCGGCGATCCGCTTTACAAGCGTGGAGTTGAGCGCCTTGCAGGAGAACAGCACGACGTCGCCCACCTCATAGGCTTTGGCCGTCTTATCCACAAGGACGAGCTGCCCGCTGTGAAGCGCCGGGAGCATGGAATCCCCCTCGACCAGCGCAAGCTGGCATATATATTTTGACGTAAGGAACGTCAGCGCAAGCGCCGCAAGCAGAACGGCGGAAAACGGCGCGGATCTACGCGGTTTTTTCATGGCTCCCTCCTGTATGCTGTGTTATGCCGCAGTTTGTATTATACCGCATCCGGCCGCGCTTGCCAAGAACGCGCTCCGCCTCCCGGCGGGTGCAAAGGAGAATTATGCTGACTAAAAAGGAATTCAACGCGCTGACCTTGATGGAGCGCACCGGTAAAAGCTTCTCTCAGCGCGAGCTGTCAGAGGCGCTCGGCGTCTCCCTCGGAACAGCGAACAAGCTTTCAAAGGAGCTGCACGATAAGCAGCTATGCGACGGCGGGCACATCACTGACGGCGGCCTTGCCGCGCTGGAGCCGTACCGCGTCCGGCGCGCGGTGTTCATCGCCGCAGGCTTCGGCAGCAGGCTCGTGCCCATCACCTTCAACACGCCCAAGCCCCTCGTGCGCGTGCACGGAACGCGCATCATCGACACGCTGCTCGACGCCGTTGCAGCCGCCGGTATTCCGGAGATCGTCATCGTCCGCGGCTACCTCGGTGAGCAGTTCGACCAGCTTCTGTACAAGTACCCGAACATCAAATTCGTCGAAAACCCCGTCTATAACGAGGCCAACAACATCTCCTCCGCCGTGTGCGTGCGGTATCTTCTTAAAAACGCATACGTCCTTGAGGCCGACCTCGTGCTGAAAAACCGGGCGCTCATACGCAAGTATGAGTATGAGTCCAACATGCTTGGCATCCCCGTGGACAGATCCGACGACTGGTGCCTCATGACGGACGGCTCCGGTGTCATCACGCAGGAGACCGTCGGCGGGCTGAACTGCCACCAGATGGTCGGCATCTCATTCTGGAGTGAGGCGGACGGCGGCAAGCTGGCCGGCGACCTCGACGAGGTCTACCGCTCCCCCGGCGGGAAGGAGCGTTACTGGGAGCAGGTGCCCCTTGTATATAAAAAGGAAAACTACAGCGTACACGTAAGGGAATGCTCGTTCGAGGACATCACGGAGATCGACACCTTCAACGAGCTCAAGCAGATAGACAAGCTCTACGCGACCTGAAGCGCAGTTTCAAAAATCAACGGATACCGGATCTGAATGAACAAAAGATCCGGCTCTGTTTTTGCGCGCCCGGATACGGCTCTTCATGTTCACGTATCCGCGCCGCGGCAGAAAAATTGAATGCAAGGAGAAGTGCCACATGAAAAACACCCAGCAGGGAAGTCTCAAGCGCCAGCTTAATCCGATGCATGTCTGGGCGATCGCCTTCGGCTGCATAATCGGCTGGGGCTCGTTCATCAATCCGGGGAAAAAGTTCCTGCCGAACTCCGGCGTCGCCGGAACGGCGATAGCCATGGTGCTGGGCGCACTGGTGATGATGATAATCGCCTACAGCTACGCTTACATGGTACCGAAGTACCCGCAGGCCGGCGGGGAATTCACGTTCACGAAGATGTGCTTCGGTAAGCGGGCGGCGTATATCTGCGGGTGGTTTCTCGTCGCGGCGTATCTGACGAATGTGCCCATGAACTCGACCGCGATAGGGCTTATCGTGGACGGCCTTGACGGCAGCGCGGACATACTCAAGTTTGGCTTCCATTACACCGTCGCCGGGTTCGACATCTATTTCGGCGAGATGCTGCTGGCCATGGCCATCCTTATCCTCTTCGGCGGTCTCAATATAATCGGTGTGAAGAAGGCCGGTGTCGTGCAGACGGTGCTTGCCGTGCTTCTGGCCGTGTCCGTTGCCGCGCTCACTGTCGCCGCTCTTATCAGCAGCAAGACCGCTCTCTCAAACCTCCGTCCGCTGTGGGGCTTTTCCAAGTCCGCCGCGGCGGCGGCCTATTCTGCCGGAACCTATGCCGGGATATACGCCTATGCGCACACCGGCGCTTCCGGCGTCGCCGGGGCCATACTTGCGACCTTCGCCATCGCCCCGTGGGCCTTCGTCGGCTTTGACACGATACCGCAGGCGGCAGAGGAGTTCCGCTTTTCGCACAAGAAGGTCTATTTCATCATGATCGTCGCCATCGCCTTCGGCTGCTTCGTGTACACGGCGAACAACACCATCGCGGCCGCGGCGCTTGAAAACTGGCCCGAGCTTATAATCGAGGCCTCATCTACTCCGTGGCTGCTTCTCGCCGCGGCGGAGCGGCTTCTCGGCACGCCGGGCAAGGTGCTCGTCGGCATTGCGGTGTCCTGCGCGGTGCTCAGCGGAATAATGGGCTTCTACCTCGCCTCCAGCCGCCTCCTCTTCTCCATGAGCCGCGACGGCTACC
This sequence comes from uncultured Eubacteriales bacterium, assembly GCA_900549865.1. Classification (GTDB taxonomy): domain Bacteria; phylum Bacillota; class Clostridia; order Oscillospirales; family Oscillospiraceae; genus Limivicinus. Next base: position 16,220 of record URPU01000017.1, on the reverse strand, counting down.
TCCCCGCCGTGTTCGGCGAGATTGACCCCAAGTACGGCACGCCGAAAAATGCCATGCTCTTCTGCATCGTTATCTCCCTCTCCGGCCCCATCCTCGGGCGCGAAGCTCTCGGCTGGTTCGTGGACATGTCCGCCATCGGCGCGTCCATCGGATATCTGTGCACCTGCGCGGCAACTCTCGTCACGATGCGCCGCTTCGGCGACGGAACTGGCGCGCTGCGCGTCATGGCGGTGCTGGGCGTTGCGTTCTCCGCGTGCTTCATCATCCTCCAGCTCGTTCCCATTCCGGGGCTCTCCGGCGTGCACTTCTGCACGCAGAGCTATATCATGCTCGTGGTGTGGCTCGTTATCGGGCTCGTGTTCTACCGCCGCGGCGGCGCTTATCTCGCGGAATAAAGCTTGTCGCCTGCCCCCCTGTTGACAATCCGAAAAAAGCTGTTATAATTGATGCGTACAATTGAACACCTTATCAAGAGCGGTGGAGGGAACGGCCCTGTGAAGCCCGGCAACCTGCGTGTGCAAGGTGCCAAATCCGGCGGTGAAACGAAAGATGAGGCTTATACGCTGTATATTCTCGCCCCGCCGGTCAGGCGGGGCTTTTGTTTTCCGCGCGCCGCGTATATTATGGAGGGAACTATGAGTCATTATCTTTTCACATCCGAATCCGTCACCGAGGGGCATCCCGATAAGATCTGCGACCAGATCTCCGACGCCGTGCTCGACGCCATCCTTGCCGCCGACCCCGAGGGCCGCGTCGCCTGCGAGACGACGGCCTCCACCGGCCTTATCCACATCATGGGCGAGATAAGCACGAAGTGCTATGTCGATATCGCCAAGCTCGCGCGCGAGGTCGTGCGTGAGATAGGCTATGACCGGTCGAAGTACGGCTTTGACTGCGACACCTGCGGCGTCATCATCAATATAGACGAGCAGTCCGGCGACATCGCCATGGGCGTTGACCGCTCTCTTGAGACCAAGACCGGCGAGGACAGCGAGCTTCAGAACGGCGCGGGCGACCAGGGCATGATGTTCGGCTACGCCTGCGACGAGACGCCCGAGCTTATGCCCCTGCCCATCTCCCTTGCGCACAAGCTCGCCATGCGCCTGACCGAGGTGCGCAAGACCGGCCTTGTGGACTATCTGCGCCCCGACGGCAAAACGCAGGTCACTGTCGAATACGACGAGAACCGCCGCCCCGTGCGCGTGGACGCCGTCGTCATCTCCACCCAGCACGCGCCCGACGCCGCGCTGGAGACCATACGCCGCGACATGATAGAGCTTGTCATCAAGCCCGTCGTGCCCGCGCAGCTCCTCGATGAGAACACCAAGTACTATGTCAATCCCACCGGCCGCTTCGTCATCGGCGGCCCGCAGGGCGACTCCGGCCTCACCGGGCGCAAGATCATCGTCGATACCTACGGCGGCAGCGCGCCCCACGGCGGCGGCGCTTTCTCCGGCAAGGACCCCACAAAGGTGGACCGCTCCGCGGCCTACGCGGCGCGCTACATTGCAAAGAACGTCGTCGCGGCCGGCCTCGCCTCCCGCTGCCAGGTGCAGCTCGCCTACGCCATCGGCGTTGCAAGGCCCGTCAGCGTCCTTGTCGAGACCTTCGGCACGGGCAAGGTGGACGATGCGGCGCTCTCCGCGGCCGTGCAGAAGGTGTTCGACCTGCGCCCGACCGCCATCATCCGCGAACTGGACCTCAGAAAGCCCATTTACCGCAAGCTCGCCGCCTATGGCCACATGGGGCGCGAGGATCTCGGCGTGCGCTGGGAGGACACCGACAAGACGTCCGCCCTGCTGGCCGCACTGGGCATGTAATACGCATCTAACGGCGGGGTGCTATGCCCCGCCGTTTTATTGACTGCAACTATATTCAAGGAGGGATGAGCGTGTATAAACTCAGCTATAAAATATGCTTCGCCAACAGCGCGCCCATTGAGGGCGCCGCGGAGGTCTCAGGCGGCGCGTGGCGTCTCGCGCTTGATCTGCCGGAGGATATCATCGTCTCCGCACAGGCGCAGCTCCACGTTGATATCGCGCCCGATGAGAAGATATTCATCAACGGCTACCAGACGTGGACCTCCTGCCCGGAGCAGACAAGCCGCGGCCGCCTGCGCGGCGTTGGCTTCCCGTATCCGCGCGCCGCGATACGGCACTACGGCATGGACCGCTACGGCGATTATCACTTTGTTCCTTACCCCAACCGCCCCGGCGTGACGCACGGGGAGAGCTGGTGCTACTTCCGCCGCGGGGAGGATTTCCGGCTCATCGCCTCGCTTGATGAGCGCCCCGGCTACACTCTCTTCCGCTTCGACGCCGGGACCGGCACGCTGACCGTCAGCCGCGACTGCGCGGGGATACGCTGCGGCGGGGAATATCACGTGTTCGACCTGTTCTTTGCCTCTGGCGGGGAGGACGCGGTGTTCGACGCGTGGTTCGACGCCATGGGCGTGACGCCGCGCACGGACAGAAAGCTTGCCGGGTATTCAAGCTGGTACAACCGCTATCAAGACATCTCCGAGGACAGCATCCGCGCCGACCTCACCGGCTGCGCACAGCTCATGCGCCCCGGCGACCTCTTCCAGATAGACGACGGGTGGGAGCCGTTCGTCGGTGACTGGCTGGAAACGGACAAGAAGAAGTTCCCCTCCGGGCTCAAGCCGCTTGCGGACGACATCCACGCGCGCGGCTACCTCGCGGGGCTGTGGCTCGCGCCGTTCGTGTGCCAGAAGGGTTCGCGCATCATGCGCGAGCACCCCGATTGGCTGCTTCTGCACGAGGGAAAGCCGTGGTACTGCGGCTGCAACTGGGGCGGCTTTTACGCGCTGGATATCGACAACCCCGAATTTCAGGCGTATCTTGAGGCCGTTTTCACCCGCGTGCTGGACGAGTGGGGCTTCGACCTTGTCAAGCTCGACTTTCTCTATGCCGCCGCGCCCTACGGGGATGAAAACGAGACGCGCGCCGGGCGCATGACGCGCGCGATGGAGCTTCTGCGCCGCTTGTGCGGGGATAAGCTCATCCTCGGCTGCGGCGTGCCGGTGATGCCGGCCTTCGGCCTTGTGGACTACTGCCGCATAAGCTGCGACGTGGGGCTTGACTGGAACAACAACCCCATCGTGCGCAATGCCAACCGCGAGACCGTCTCCACCTACCGCGCCGTGCTGAACACCGTGTTCCGCCGCCAGCTCAACGGCCGCGCGTATCTCAGCGACCCCGACGTGTTCTTCCTGCGCGACGACAACATAAAGCTCACGCCGGAGCAGAAGTATATCCTCTCCACGGTCAACAGCCTCTTCGGCGGCGTTCTGCTGTGCTCTGACAACATGGGGCAGTATTCCGACGAGGCGCGTGCCCAGTACGCCCGCCTGCTTGAAAACCGGGATGCGGCCAACATCCGCGTCAATGCCGACGACGGTCTCACCGTGAGCTGGGATGTCAACGGCACGGAGGAGCTTCTCACAATAAAATAATTGCCCGCCCGCGGACATAAAAGCGCCCGGCTTCGGATGCATCAGCAGTTCCGAAGCCGGGCGCGCACTATATTTATTACATCATCACAGCTCCCGCTGCGCGTAAAACCTCGTGGACAGCAGCCACGACGCGCCGTACAGCACCGCCGCCGCGACTATCGCCGCCGCGCCCATTCCGGGCCGCGCCATCTGCACGGGAAGCGACGCGCCGTCGCCGCTCACTATGCTCGCCCCGGCGAACAGCACCACTATTATAAAAAGGTACGCCGTGCGCCCCTTTTCCGCGCCGAGGCGGAAAAACAGCGGCAGGCAGAGACTCGGCGCGGTCAGCACCAGCAGCGGCACACACGGCAGAAGCGCCGCAAGCATCCCCCTGTCCGTTGCCGGGTTCAGCGCGCACGCCGCCGTCATCAGCACCGCGCACGCCGCGCAGCCCAGCCCCAGCACGTACTTCCCCGCCACGTACTGCGCCCGCGTCACGGGCAGCGTCTGGCAGTAGACGCACCACTTCTCCCTGTCGTCATAGCTCAGCGCCGTTACCGGCAGCGTGCCCGTCAGCACGCTGGTGTATAGGATGAAAAAGCTGCTTCCGCCCGTGAATATCAGCGCGGCGAACATGATCAGCATCAGCAGGATGAACACCCGGCAGTAGCCGCGCAGCATGTAAACGTCCTTTATCAGCAGGCCCTTCATTTCGTGTCCTCCCCCTTTGCCATGAATACGAACATCTCCTCTATCCCGGCCCGGCCAAGCTCCGTGCCCTCCGGGGCCGCGCCGCGCTTCACCACGGCCTCCACGCCGTAGGGCGACGTGCGCCGCCCGAGCACCGCGCCGGGCGCGAAGGATGCAAGCTGTGCCTCCGTGCCGCGGAATATGCCGTATTCCTCATAAAGCCGGTCCTTCTCCTCGCACAGCAGCAGCCGCCCCCTGTGCAGAAACGCGATGTAGTCGCAGGCCTTTTCAAGGTCGCTCACGATGTGCGAGCTCATCAGCACCGAGTGCTCCTCATCGCGCGTGAAGTCGCACAGGATATCCAGCACCGTATCGCGCACGACGGGGTCAAGGCCGCCCGTCGCCTCGTCGAGTATGAGAAGCTTCGCCCCGTGCGACAGCGCCGCCGCGATGCCCAGCTTCATCTTGTTCCCGCGCGAAAAGTCCTTGAACTGCTTGCCGCGCGGGATGTCCAGTATTTTTATATACCCCTCGTAGGCCGCGGTGTCCCAGCTCTTGTATATGCCGCGCATCACGCGGCCAAGCTGCTCCGCCGTCAGGCAGCCCGTTATGCCTACCTCGTCCATGACGACGCCTATCTCGTCTCTCGTCAGTTCCTTCCCGTCGCGGCCGCGCAGGCATATCGTGCCGCCGTCCGGGCGCGCCATGCCCAGCATCAGGCGTATCGTCGTGGATTTGCCCGCGCCGTTTTCGCCCACAAGGCCCATGATGCATCCGCAGGGCAGCGTCAGGTCAAGCCCGTCCAGCTTAAACGCGCCGTAGCTTTTCGTCAGGCCCTTTATTTCTATCGCGTTCATTTTCCGTCCTCCATTTCATACCGCAGCATTTCCTCAAGCTCGCCGCCGCTCAGCCCGCAGACGGCTGCAAGGCGCACGGCCTCCGCCAGATGCCCCTCTATCGCCTTCAGGTTCTCCTCGCGCAGCAGCTCCAGATTCTTCGGCGCGACGAAGCAGCCCTTCGCCGCCACCGTGTATATGAAGCCCTCCTTCTCCAGCTCCTCATACGCGCGCTTCGTCGTTATCACGCTTATGCGCAGATCCTTCGCCAGATTCCGTATGGACGGCAGCGCCTCGTCCTGCGTCAGCGCCCCGCTCATTATCTGGTTCTTTATCTGCGTGTATATCTGGTCATATATCGGCAGCGCGCTTTTGTTGTCGATAAATATATTCACGTTCCCGGCCTCCCGCAACTGTGTATGCCGATTATATACAGTATTCACAGTTTTGTCAACAAAAATTTACCCGGAGAAAATTCCGGAGAAACTTTACTGCTCGTTATATAATTCCATGTATATTCTTGGACCGCGCGGTCAGGCCGCCGCGTTTTTTATGCCCGCCGCTGTCGCCATGCGGTCAAGGAAAAGGCGGTTGAACAGCGCGATGACGCGCCCCACGCCCAGCATGGCCGCCACGGTGCCGAAGCCGATGCCGATAAGCCTGCGCACGAATATCAGGCTTATCGCGGCAGTGACACCGATGCAAAAAAGGTCAAAAAGGTTTTTCGTCAGGCCGACGGGCTTTTTGAAGCAGTCAGCCAGCGCCTGCACTATGCCGTCGCCCGGATTCGGTATCAGGCACATGTCCAGCGACATGGCCGCGCCTATCCCGGTCAGTATTATCCCCGCCGCAAGCACCGCGATCCGCGCCGCAAGCCCGGCCGGTGCCGGTATCCACGCCGAAAACAGATTCATGAACCGCGTGAACGCCAGACTCAGCGGAAGCTGCAAGGCGTCCAGCCCCAGCACGACGGCCAGCGGCCTTTCGCCCCTGCGTATGCAGTGCAGCGCCATCTCCACCGCAACGAACACCGCGTACAGCGCGAAGGTCATATCCCCGAAGCTCAGCCCGGAAAGCTCCGCCGCGCAGTAGGCCCCGGAGATTATCGGCGACACGCCGAGGCCGGATTTTGTGTTCAGCACGATACCCAATGCCAGTATCACAAGCCCGGCGGCATAAAAGGCCGCCCGAAGTACTCTGTTCTTCTTCATTTCCAGTGCGCAAGCTGCGGCACAACAGCCTCCATGTGCGCCCTGACCTGCTCCGCCGGCCAGCTCTCGCTCGCCATATGCGTCACGCAGAAGTCGATAAGCTGCTCAATGCTCTTGTACTTGAACTCGCCCCCGGCGTAGCACCACTTGCAGTACTCCTCGTTCACCGCGCCATCAGGCTCTCTGCTGAATATTTCGTCGTTCAGCGGCATCCCGCAGCACTGGCATATCTGCTGCCGCGGCGCGCCCAGAAGCGTGTTTATCGACACGTCGAACACCTCGCTCAGCAGCTTCAGCGTGTCGGTATTCGGCACGGTCTCTCCGTTTTCCCAGCGGGAGACGGCCTGCCGCGTGACCATCAGCCTCTGCGCAAGCTCCTCCTGCGAAAGCCCGCTCTTTATGCGCAGCTCGTGAATTATATCCTTTGTTTCCATGTCTTTTCCTCCATAGCTTTATCGCCATCGAGTATAGCACTTTACGGCGGCATGGACAAGCAACTCGCCGTTGCCCTGCCCGCGGCTCAATAGTGATACTTCTTCCGCTTGGCGATGAGGAAGATCACGGAGAACACCACTGCCATGAACTCCGCCGCGACCATCGCCACGGCAAACGCGCCTATTATTATCAGGCTCTTGCGCAGCAGGGCTTTCAGCTCCGTGTAATTCTTCGCGCCGTCGTGATAGCCGACGATGGGCGCCGTGCCGATGGAGTAGCCTATAAACGCCGCGGAGAATATCATGCTGACGTACATCATCACGCCGTATGCCGCGATGCCGTCCTCCCCCGCGTACCTGATGAGCTGTATGTTGTACAGCATCCCCACAAGGCTCATGGAGATGTTGCTCATAAACTCTGAGGAACCGTTCGTGCAGGCCTTGAGTATCGCCTTCCCGTCGAAGCTGCACCTGCCCAGACGGAGGATGCTGTCATTCTCCCTCCCGAAGTATATGAGCGGCACAAGGCCGCCGACGGTCTCGCTGAGCGCCGTGGCCGCGGCCGCGCCCGCCAGCTTGTATTCCTGCGGAAGCAGCATCACCAGCACCGCGTCCATCACCATGTTCGTCACGCCGGACATCACCGTGACGGTCAGGCCGAGGCGGGGCTTCTCCGCCGTGACGCAGAAGGACCGGAAAAGAAGCTGCAATACGTTGAACGGCAGGGCAAGGAGTATGATGTGCGCATAAAGCACCGCGTTTTCCAGCATTTCGCCCTCCGCGCCGAGGGCAGAAACTTTGTATTTTTTGCGATACCGGTTTCTTTGTGATCTGGCAGCATGGAAAAAGAACGCCAAGGGTGCTCCCTCGGCGTTCAAAAGGCTAATTCATGCGGCGCATATAAGATTCAGGATGTTGGAGATATCTGTACTACGCCATAGAGAGCACATAAATGTTCTCTCCGTCGGTGATCATAGAGTTCTCTGCGTTATACATAAGATTCACAGATGTCAGGCCTTCAATAAAAGCGGACATTCGGTCATCCTCGAAAGCGGCAAGGGTGTTCACGCTGTTCTCCACGGTGTCACGATTCTTTCTGCCCAGATAAATTCCGGCACTGATAAGGGCTTCATCAACAGGGCCTTCTTTTATGACCGGAATAGAACCTATTGCCTTACCGAGGCCCTTCGCCGCCATTCCAATGTTGCCCACCACCTTTGCTTCAAGCGCACTCCGCTGATACTGCGCGATCTGTGACCGGCATTTTGTGTAAAGATCGTCGTATCTGTCTGACACTCTCTTCAACTTTTCAACCGCCTTGTCAAGCGTGATTTTGCTGAAATCCCTGCGAAGCATAATATCCAAGAAGCAAGAGTAGGCATACAGATAACAAGCCAACTGATATTCGGCAAACTCGCGTGTAACGGAGCCTATAAGCGCAGTGGCCTCTCTGTTTATATGAAGCGCTTTCTGGTTCGCAAGTTCCGTGCCGACTCTGCTCTGATAGAACTCAACGTCCCCCATAGCTTCCAGTTGGATTTTTTGAACGATAAAGTTCCGGTTTGTACAGAAGTCCTTGTCCTCACATTTGACTTTGTAGTCGTCGGCGATCTCGGCAAGCTTTCGCAGGTTTCCTCTCTGCTTGGCTTGTTTTTCTAGTTTGAGGAATTTCAAGACAGCGTCAACGCTGGACTGAAGCTTGTCGAGCTTTTTGTTGATCTCCATAATTGCAACGGCAATGATCATAAGCGTGGGATCATATGGCGTTGTCGTTTGTACAGTCTCTTTAACAGGAAGCGTCGAATCCACAGGTTTGAACCGCATCCGTCCCGCGATTATCCGTTTTCCCTGTTCATTTATTTGCATAATGTTGCCGTCAGTTCCATACTGATTTTCAATCAGGTATCCCGGTATGCCCTTCGGATTTATGCCCACGAACAGCGTCGCGTCCGAATCCACACCGGTAGTGGTAGTCCGAACTATCGTCCGGGCGGCATCAGGGAGTTGCAAAAACGCCGCGCCCAAGGCGGCAAGTCCAGTCACGGGCACTTTTCTGTAACGTTGAAGCGCGGTCTCCGGCACTTGAATGACCGGGAACAGATCGCAGATGTCCATTTCCTCTTCTTGCTCACAAACAACAGTCTCCACTCTGTCATCTCGGGAAATAATACTTTCGCCAGACTCCATACTTGTCCTCCTGTTAATTATTTAGAAGATGTCTTTCTTCTCATAGGCCGTGTAATTTTTGCGAGGCCGGTTTCTTTATGATTTGGCAGCAGGGAAAAAGGACGCCCGCTCCACGCTTGACAAAAACTCCGGGCGGGCTGTACAATAAATATGTAAATAGCGTTGCGGCAAGCGGTCAGCTCTTGAAATGAAAATCTAAAACATTAAGTCAAAAGTCGTCACTTGGCGGAGTGGCGGCTTTTGCTACGTACAATAAACTGAAAACTGAAACATCGGTTTGCCCAATGTAAGAGTTATTGTCAATCGCATATGCTTCACCCCCTTTCGGGTGGCGTAGCTAACTACCGCCTGTACGGTATAAGTTCGCATTTGCCAAATCAAAGATTTGGATGCTCACTTACACCTGCCGTTGTACAGCGCCCGGTACGTATGCATCACTGACAAAATATCACATATTCTGATGAAATGCAAGAACATGTGCCGCGCACCTGCGATAAAAAGTGCGGAAACCCCATGCCGAGGGCGGCGCTTACTTCTCTTTCGATTCTTCAGTTGTATCAGAGGCTGCGTCTTCCAGCAGTTCCGTCACGATCTGATTGAGCTGTGCGGCGTTCTTGGATGTAATGACGGGAACACCCGTGCGCTCCTCTACCGCTTTTCTGGCAATTCCGGCAGCTTCACCGCCCTCACGGGCGACGTCTATATTCTCTGAAAATGTGCTTGGGGCTTTCTGCTTGGATATCTCCGTTGTGGTGGCCTCTGCCAGCATGTTCAGCACCAACTCCAGCGTAGTCATGTTATCTCGAAGGTTTTCCTTTTTCAAACCCTTAAGGTTTTTGTACTGCCGGGTAGACATTCCCGACCACGCACGGGATATCTCGTCCGTGAGGATGGCATACTCCACGCCCTTCTGCACGCCACGGGCATCCCACTCATCCGTCAATTCCTTGCGGACTTGGATAGCCTGCAAGCGTTGGTTGATCCACTCGCGGCTGTATCCCTTCTTGAGGTAGGTCTCCAACGCGCGGTCAATTGTCAGCTCCGGGTCGATAGTTTCCTCAATGCGCTCACGGCCGACCTGTGCAAGCCAGAGCTTGAACGGCTCCGCCTTCGGTGAAGGAATGGACTGGATGATCCGCAGAAGCTGCTCTGTGTCAGCCGCGTCGGTCAGGCGGCGTTTCCCGTCCGCAGCGGTCATTTTCAACTGCTTACAATTTGTAAGCAGTTGACCTGCGCCCTCGCTATTCATCCGCTTTTTTAAAACCGCCCAATATGTACTGGCGTGACGAGCATCCGGCTGGTCAGTCAATACTGCCACCACATCGACGACGGAGAAGTACCACTCTTCCTTTTCCTCATCCCACGCTGTGCGGATACGCTTGTCCTCAAATAGTTGAATTTTATTATCAGCAGTCATACTATAACCTTTCTTCATTTTCAGCCGTCATACCGTTGTGTATGCTTTATTATATCAAATAAAGCAGGAAAATCAAAGAAAAGCCGCATAGCGCTTTTCCCCCGGCACGTCATTCACTACCGCTCCCGTTCGACTCCCTATCTCATTATGAGTAGAACCCCCTGCCGATGGCAGGGGGTTCTACTCATGGCGGAGAAGAAGGGATTCGAACCCTTGATACCCTTATGAGGTATACACGATTTCCAATCGTGCGCGCTCGACCAACTACGCGACTTCTCCACGTATGCTCAAGAAAATACATAAGCTATTCACTTGTCAGCTTGGATATTATAATTCACCGCACGTACAAAGTCAAGGAATATTTTTTCGTTTTCTGCAAAACTTATACTCGGCGGCCCCAATACATGCGTTTTATCGCATGACCGAGGTGAAAAACCATGAAAATGACAAACGACGAATATAAAAAGTACGCCGAGGCGCACGCGCCGCGCTCGCGGATAAGCCGCAATATCCTGCGCGCCTTCTGGGTGGGCGGGCTGATATGCGTGCTGGGTCAGCTCATCACATCGCTGTGGGCCATGACCGGGCTCGAAAAGGGCGACGCCGCGACGGCGTGCTCGATCACGCTGGTGTTCATCGGCGCGATGCTGACGGGGCTTGGCGTTTACGACGACCTCGCCCGGTACGCCGGGGCGGGCACGCTCGTTCCCATCACGGGCTTTGCAAACTCCGTCGTCGCCCCGGCGCTGGAGTTCAAGACCGAGGGGCTTATCACCGGCACCGCCGTGAAGATGTTCAGCATCGCCGGGCCCGTCATCGTCTACGGCGTAAGCGCAAGCGTCATATACGGCCTCATCCTCGTCATATTCGGCGCGGCCTGACCGGGAAAAATATAAAATCAAGGAGCAGGGATAACATGTCGAAGAAAAAGAAAGCCAAGGACAAACGCGAAAGCGCGCCGGTCATCACCGGACACGACGAGCGCGCCGAAAGGGAAAGCGCAGACCGCCGCCTGTGGCAGCGCGAATCGGACGCGCCCGACGGCGTCTCCGGCAACTGGAGCTGAGCGTAATATTGAGGGCGCGCCGAAAAATCGGCGCGCCCTCAGCATGTCAAAAAAGCCTCGTAGAGCTTCGCGTCCGCAGACGCAGCGGAGCTTTTTCGACATGTCACTTGCCGTACATACGTCCTATAGTTGCCTGCGCACAGCGGACGAAGCTCTTTATGCTTCTGTCGCTCTGCAAATGCTCGCTGACGACGATGCCGAGGCGGCGCGACGCCGCCGGTTCTACTGGGATGGACACCACCCTGTCCGAAATGCCCTCCATCACAAGCTCCGACAGTATGCTGACGCCGAGGCCGTGCGCCACCATGGACACTATCGCCGCGTCGTCCAGCCCCGTATAGCGGAACTCCGGGTTCACGCGCGTGCCCGCCGCCGTCAGCGCGGGCATGATGTCCAGCTCGAAGTCGTCCGACGGCATGAGGAATTCACGCCCGTCGAAAAGCTCCACGGGGAAAGCCCCGCCGTCAAGCTGAAAATCCGCCGGAAGTATCGCAAGCAGGGGGTCGTCGCGCAGGCCGACCCAGTGCATATTCTGGCACAGCGCGCTCTGATAGCTTATTATCGCGCAGTCCAGCTCATCGTTCTTCACGGCCTCGTATATCTCCCGCATTCCGCCCGTCGTGATCGACACGTCTATCTCCGGGCTGACGCGCCGAAGCTCCGCCAGTATGGCGGGCAGCCACTGGCGGGAAACGCTGGAGTACGCCCCCAGGCGCAGCACGGTGAAGCTGCGCTGGACGAGCTTTTCCACGCTGCGCTCAAGCTCCGCGGCGCAGTCCGAAAGCGCCGTAAGCTGCGGCAGAAGCTCCCGCCCCGCGGGGGAAAGGCGCACGCCGCCCTTGCTTCGCACAAGCAGCCTTATGCCCAGCTCGTCCTCGAGCGAGTTCATCATGTGCGTCAGGCCCGACTGCGTATAGCCCATTTCCTCCGCCGCCGCGGTGAGGCTTCCCTTCTCAAGCGCTGTCAGCAGCGCGCGTATTTTCTTAGTGTCCATGTTTGTTAAATATTTCGCTTTCTTATAATTGATTTTATATATTAGAAAACCTAATGATATACATAAGAATGTAGAGTTTGGTAATTTGCGTTTCCGGTGTTATAATCACGTTAAGATTTTTTGTAAAATCATAAAAATCGTATAAAGAGAGGTATGAAAATGGAAAACAATCGCGGTTCATGGGGCAGCAATTTAGGTTTTATCCTTGCTGCCGTCGGTTCGGCTGTCGGTCTGGGCAACATCTGGGGCTTCCCCTACAAGATGGGCAAGAGCGGCGGCTTCGCATTCCTTATCGTCTATCTGATACTGGCCGTCATCGTCGGTCTGACCGTCATGGCCAGTGAGCTGGCGCTCGGCCGCAAGACCGGCACCGGCGTCGTCGGCGCGTACAAGGCAGTCTCCAAGAAGTACAGTTGGGTCGGCTGGCTGGGCATCATCGCCCCCTTCCTCATCATGAGCTTCTACTCCGTTCTCGGCGGCTACTGCTTCCAGTACATGTTCCTGAACTTTGCGGAGCTCGGCTTCGGTCTCAGCAGCCTGTTCGGCGCTGCCATAACCGGCAGCAACACCTTCGGCGCAATGCTTGAAAACCAGTTCGGCTGCGCGATGTTCACCTTCCTGTTCGTCGGCCTGTGCATGCTCATCGTCAAGGGCGGCGTCTCCGGCGGTATTGAGAAGTTCAACAAGGTCGGTATGCCCGCGCTGTTCGTGATGCTCATCGTCGTCATCGTCCGCTCCCTGACTCTTCCCAACGCGGTCGAGGGTCTCAAGTTCATGTTCGTCCCCGGCTACGCTGTCAAGGGCGGCTTCATCGACGAAGCGCCCAGCCTTATAAGCGTCCTCGGCACTGCCGGCGGCCAGATGTTCTTCTCCCTGTCTCTTGCGATGGGCGCCATGGTCACCTACGGCTCCTACCTCGATAAGAAGGAGAACATCGTCAAGAACTCCGGCATCATCGTTATCTCCGACACCATCGTCGCCCTGATGGCGGGCCTCGCGGTCATCCCCGCGGCCGTCGCCAACGGCATCAACAACGGCGTTCCCGTCAATGAGATTGCCCTCGGCGGCCCGAAGCTCCTGTTCGTCACCCTTCAGGACGTTTTCTCCAACATGGGCGCGGCCGGCCCCCTCTTCGGTGTCATCTTCTACCTGCTGGTCATAATCGCGGCCATTTCCTCCGCCATCTCCCTGATGGAAGTCATCGCCGCCTACTTCATCGACAAGCGCGCGGCTCTCGGCAAGTCCAACGACCGCACCAAAATCGTTCTCTGGGTCTCCGTCGCCATTCTTATTGAGGCGCTGCTCGTTGCAATCGACGGCCTCGGCGCAAACGGCGTGTGGGTTCCCTTCCAGAAGACCCTCGGCGTCGGCATGTGGAACGACTGCTGGCTCGACTTCATGGACTGCTGGTCCGAAGGCATTGCAATGCCTCTCGGCGCGATGCTCATGGCCCTCATGGTCGGCTGGGAGCTCAAGCCCGACTACACGCTCGACGAGATCCACTCCGGCGAGTCGTCCAAGTTCTTTGACGGCTTCTACCGCGTGTGCATCAAGTGGCTGGTCGCCCCGATCATGGCCTTTGTGTTCGCCGGTCAGATGATTGACTTCTTCCCGGTCGAGCCGACGATACTCTACGCCATCGCCTTCGGCCTGCTTCTCATCTTCTTCATCTATACCCTCATCGGCAGCAAAAAGACTTCCAACAGCAAATAACTGCGCCACACTCAGCGCCGCCTCGTGAGGGCGGACGCCCCGCACCGGCGCTGTATCAGACTCCCGGACCCGGCGGCTCATTGCCGCCGGGTTTGTTATTTTCAAATGGCGGGCACAGCTTCTTTTTGCGCCCCACCGCGTATACGCAAGTTTGTTTAAAAATTGTCGGAGAAATCGTCAAAAATGCGGCAATTCGGCGGTCAAAGCCTCTGATTTGTTCCTGCGCGGCATATTCTCCGTAAATTTCCTGTTAAGATAACCGTCGTTCCCGTTAATGAAAGCTCAGATTCCTTTACGCCCCTGCGCCGTGGCCATCGGCCCGCGCCGCGCGCTGCGGGGCGGGAGAATTGGGGAAAGCGCCCGCAGGGCGCACTTTTTTCGCCCTGTCCGATATTGTTAATTATTTCTCTTTCTTATGCTTCACATTATCCATTAATTTCTCTCATCATATACATAATAAGATAGAGTTACGAAAAAATCAAGCGGAAGATTATAATTGTGTACAGGATGTTAACACAACACCAAATAAAGTGAGGTATGAAAATGGAAAACAAGCGCAGTTCCTTCGGCAGCAATTTCGGATTTCTTATGGCTGCCATCGGCTCGGCCGTCGGTCTGGGCAACATCTGGGGCTTCCCCTACAAAATGGGAAAAAGCGGCGGCTTCGCGTTTCTGGTCGTCTATCTGGTTCTGGCCGTCATCGTCGGTCTGACCATCATGTCCAGCGAGCTGGCACTCGGCCGCAAGACCGGCACCGGCGTCGTCGGCGCGTACAAGGCGGTCTCCAAGAAGTATAAATGGGTCGGCTGGCTGGGTATCATCTCCCCCTTCCTCATCATGAGCTTCTACTCCGTCCTCGGCGGCTACTGTGTGCAGTACATGTGCCTCAACCTTGCCGAGCTCGGCTTCGGTCTCAGCAATATCTTCGGCGCCGCCATCACCGGCTCCAACACCTTCAGCGCCATGCTCACCAACCAGTTTGGCTGCGCCATATTCACGCTGCTGTTCCTCGGCTACTGCATGTACATAGTCATGCGCGGCATCGGCGGCGGCATTGAGAAGTTCAACAAGGTCGGTATGCCCGCCCTTGTTGTGATGCTGCTCATCATAATCATCCGCGCCGTCACCCTTCCCAACGCGGTCGAGGGTCTCAAGTTCATGTTCGTTCCCGGCTACGCTGTCAAGGCGGGCTTCATTGACGAGGCCCCCAGCTTCATCAGCGTCCTCGGCACTGCCGGCGGCCAGATGTTCTTCTCCCTGTCTCTCGCAATGGGCGCAATGATCACCTACGGCTCCTACCTTGACAAGAAGGAAAACCTCGTCAAGAACTCCGGCATCATCGTCGTTTCCGATACCCTCGTCGCTCTGATGGCGGGCCTCGCGGTCATTCCCGCGGCTGTCGCCAACGGCATCAACAGCGGCATCCCCGTCAATGAGATCACCCTCGGCGGGCCGAAGCTCCTGTTCGTCACCCTTCAGGACGTTTTCTCCAACATGGGCCCCACCGGCCCCGTGTTCGGCACCATCTTCTACCTGCTGGTCATAATCGCCGCGGTCTCCTCCGCCATCTCCCTGATGGAAGTCATCGCCGCCTACTTCATCGACAAGCGCGCGGCTCTCGGCAAGTCCAACGACCGCACCAAAATCGTTCTCTGGGTCTCCGTCGCCATTCTTATTGAGGCGCTGCTCGTTGCAATCGACGGCCTCGGCGCAAACGGCGTGTGGGTCCCCTTCCAGAAGACTCTCGGCGTCGATACCTGGAACGACTGCTGGCTCGACTTCATGGACTGCTGGTCCGAAGGCATCGCAATGCCCGTCGGCGCAATGCTCACCGCCCTTATGGTCGGCTGGGAGCTCAAGCCCGACTTCCTGCTTGACGAGATCCACTCCGGCGAAAAGTCCAAATTCTTCGACGGCTTCTACCGCGTATGCATCAAGTGGCTGGTCGCCCCGATCATGGCGCTGGTGCTTGCCGGTCAGCTCATGGACTACTTCACCAAGGTCAACTCCGGCATCCTCTACCGTATTGCCTTCGGCGTGCTGGCGGTGTTCATCGTGTACACCTTCGTCGGCAGCAAGAAAACCGATACAATAAAGAAGCAGTAAGCGCTTTCTCTTTCTCTCTCCTAAGCCCCGGCAGGAAACTGCCGGGGTTTAGTCCAGCTTGTCAAAAAAAGCCTCGCAGAGTTTCGCGTCCGCAGACGCGAAAGCAGTA
>URPU01000016.1 GCA_900549865.1 uncultured Eubacteriales bacterium | reverse complement strand
TTTGAGGATGTATGGATGTTTTTATGCCCGTCAAAACCGTGTGTGTCCTTGTCAATCGAGGGTAACAAAAAAGAAAAAATAATATGTTATAAAATACCGGAGGTAAGAATATGTCTGACTATCAGGAATTTGAAAGCAAAATGAAAAAGACCTGCGAGGCGCTCACCGCGCAGCTCGCAACTATCCGCGCAGGCCGCGCGAACGCCGCCGTGCTCGACCAGATCGAGGTCGATTACTACGGCTCTCCCACGCCGATACAGCAGGTCGCGTCCATCGCGTCGCCCGACCCGCGCTCCCTTCTTATCCAGCCGTGGGACGCTTCCGTGCTCAAGGGTATCGAAAAGGCGATCCTCGCCTCTGACCTCGGTATAAATCCGCAGAACGACGGCCGTATGCTGCGCCTTGTGTTCCCGCCGCTGACGGAGGAGCGCCGCAAGGAGCTTGTCAAGCAGACCAAGAAGTACGGCGAGGAGGCCAAGGTGGCCATCCGCAATATCCGCCGCGACGCGATAGAGAAGTTCAAAAAGCAGCAGAAGGCGTCCACGATAACCGAGGACGATTATAAGATCGCCGAGAAGGACATACAGAAGCTGACCGACGACTACATCAAGGAAATAGACAAGATCACCGACAAGAAGGACAAAGAGCTGACTGAAATCTAACGCGGCCGCGAAAGCGCTGCAATGCCGCCGCGGCGGGTATTTCCGCCCGCCGCGCGGGGTGCAAATGGAGGAAATCTCAATGGCTGACATAAAGAGGGCGGGGGAGCAGGAGAGATCCGGCCTCCCCCGTCATATTGCAATAATACTCGACGGGAACGGCCGCTGGGCGAAAAAGCGCGGCCTGCCGCGCACGGCGGGACACGCCGCCGGGGCGGAGACGTTCAGAAGGATAGCCACCTACTGCAAGAACATCGGCGTTGACTATCTGACAGTGTACGCGTTCTCGACGGAGAACTGGAAGCGCCCGCCCGAAGAGGTAAAGACGATAATGAAGCTTCTTGACAAGTATCTCAAGGAGGCCATCGCCACTATGGAGCGCGACAAGATAAAAATGCGCGTTCTGGGCGATGTTTCGGCTCTCTCGCCGGAGCTTCAGGCCGAGATCGCGCGCACGAACGAGATAAGCGCGCATTACGACGGCTTCCAGGCGAACATCTGCCTCAACTACGGCGGGCGCGACGAGATAGTGCACGCCGCGCGGCGCTATGCCGAGGACGTGGCCGCGGGCCGCGCGACCGGCGCGCTGACGGAGGAGGAGTTCGCCGGTTATCTCTACTCCGCCGGCATACCGGATCCGGATCTTCTCATCCGGCCGGGCGGAGAAGTACGCATTTCAAACTTCCTGCTGTGGCAGTGCGCCTACTCCGAGTTTTACTTCACGGACGTCCTGTGGCCGGACTTCACGCCGGAGGAGCTTGACCGCGCGATAGATGCGTTCCGCCGCCGCGACAGGCGCTACGGCGGGGTGAAAAACCCGTGACCGGCATACAGGCGGAGCTTTTCGCCCTGTGCGACGGGAAGTACGGCGACTTCAACGCGAAGCTCATCCCGAGCATCGACCGGCGGCGCGTCATCGGCGTGCGCACGCAGGAGCTTCGCGCCATGGCGAAGCGGCTGCATGGCACGGCGCAGGCAGAGGAATTCCTGCGCGCCCTGCCGCATGAATATTTTGAGGAAAACCAGCTCCACGCGTTCCTGCTGGAGTATGAGAAGGACTATTCCGCGCTCATCGCCGCGCTGGACGCCTTCCTGCCCTGTGTGGACAACTGGGCGACCTGCGACCAGATGAACCCCAAGTCGCTGGGCCGGAACAAGGAAGCGCTTTTGGCGAAGATCCGCGAGTGGCTGGCGTCCGGGCGGTGCTATACCGTGCGCTATGCCATTGGCCAGCTCATGCGCTGGTATCTGGACGCGGATTTTAAACCGGAATATGCGGACATGGTCGCGGCGGTGCGAAGCGAGGAATACTACGTGCGCATGATGGCGGCGTGGTACTTTGCCACGGCGTTTGCAAAGCAGTACGATGCGGTGCTGCCGTACTTCACCGAAAGGAAGCTTGACGCGTGGACGCACAACAAGGCCATACAGAAGGCCGTGGAGAGCTATCGCGTCAGCGATGAGCATAAAACGGCGCTGAGAAGGCTAAAGGTAAAGATGAAGGAGAATATAGACTGATGGTACATTCCATTTCGATACTTGGCTGCACCGGCTCAATAGGCCGGCAGACGGTCGATGTGGCGGAGCATATGGGTATGCCCGTCGCGGCGCTTGCCGCGTCACGAAGCGTCAAGCTTCTTGAAGAGCAGGCGCGCCGCCTCAAACCGAAGCTCTGCGCCGTATATGACGAGAGTGCTGCGCGCGACTTCAAAATCGCCGTCGCGGACACGGATATAAAGGTCGTCTCCGGCATAGAGGGGCTTATAGAGGCCGCGACGCTCGACGCGGCGGACTGCGTCGTCACGGCGGTGTCCGGCGCGATAGGCTTAAAGCCGACGCTTGCCGCGATAGACGCGAGAAAACGCATCGCCCTTGCCAATAAGGAGACGCTCGTCTGCGCGGGCGAGCTCGTCATGCGCCGGGCGAAGGAGCGCGGCGCGGAGATAGTGCCCGTGGATTCCGAGCATTCCGCCATATTCCAGTGCCTTATGGGGCGCGGCGCTGGCGAGCTGAAAAAGCTGCTGCTGACGGGCAGCGGCGGCCCCTTCCGCGGTATGCCGCGCGCGGCGCTGGAGGACGTGACCCCGGCGCAGGCCGTCAAGCACCCCAACTGGAAGATGGGCGCAAAGATATCCGTGGACA
Source organism: uncultured Eubacteriales bacterium (assembly GCA_900549865.1). Taxonomy (GTDB): domain Bacteria; phylum Bacillota; class Clostridia; order Oscillospirales; family Oscillospiraceae; genus Limivicinus. Next base: position 29,536 of record URPU01000016.1, on the reverse strand, counting down.
GCGCCACGATGATGAACAAGGGCCTTGAATTTATCGAGGCCATGCATCTTTTCTCCGTCACGCCCGACGATATACAAGTCGTAATCCACCCGCAGAGCGTCATACACTCTATGGTGGAGCTTGTTGACGGCACGGTCATCGCGCAGCTCGGCGCGCAGGATATGCGCCTGCCCATACAGCTCGCGCTGAGCTATCCTGAGCGCGTGGACGCCATAAGCGACACGCTGGACTTCTATACTCTCGGCGAGTTGAGCTTCTTCGCGCCCGACCTTGAAAATACGCCCTGCCTAAGGCTTGCCATGGACGCGGCGCGCACGGGCGGCACGGCGGCCTGCGTGATGAGCGCGGCAAACGAAGAGGCCGTGCACATGTTCCTCGACGGCCGCCTCGGCTATAACCGCATATATGACTGTGCGGCGGCGGCGGTGGAGGCCGTGGGCGTCGTGCACGATGCGGACCTCGACGCGATACTCGAAGCGGACGCGGCGGCGCGGCGCTTTGCAAGGGAAAACTACGGCGCGTGAGGCGTTCGCGCGGCCGCAAAGGCAAATCAGATCCTATGGAGAGCAATAGTCTATGACCATAATTTATATTTTACTGGCGATACTGCTGTTCGGCGTGCTCATCGCTGTGCATGAGTTCGGCCACTTCACGGCGGCGAAGCTGTGCGGCGTGCGCGTGGAGGAATTCGCCATCGGCATGGGCCCGGCGATCCTGAAAAAGCAGAAGGGTGAAACGCTGTATTCGCTGCGGTGCGTGCCGGTGGGCGGCTTCTGCGCCATGACGGGGGAGGATGAGGCCTCCGACGACCCGCGCGCCTTTACAAGTCAGGCCGTGTGGAAGCGGCTCATCATCCTTGCGGCGGGCTCCTTCATGAATTTCCTGCTGGGGCTTTTGATAGTCGTGTGCCTGTACGCGGGCGCGGCGGCCTTCCGTGCGCCGGTGATAGAGGGCTTCATGGACGGCTGCCCGTATGAAAGCGCGCAGGGCTTCCAGACGGGGGACCGCATCCTCAGCATCGACGGGCACAGCATCTACCAGTACAGCGACGTCGGGGATTTCCTCGCCCGCGGCGACGGGACCTATGACATCGTCGTGCGCCGCGACGGGCACCGCGTGAAGCTTGAGGATTTCAAGCTTGTGCCGCTTGAGTACCCCGGACAGGAAAACAAAATGTACGGGCTTTACTTCGGCTATGACGAGGCGAACTTCCCCAACCTCATGCGCTATTCATGGAACACCACGATGGAGTTCGGCCGCTGGGTCTGGATGGGTCTGGAGCAGCTCGTGCACGGGCAGGTCACCGTGAACGACATGGCGGGCCCCGTCGGCATAGTTGACCTCATGGCCGAGACGGGCGAGGCCGCGCAGACGACGGCGGACGCCGTGATGGATATCCTCTATCTGGGCGCGTTCATCGCCGTCAACCTTGCGATAATGAACATGCTGCCCATCCCCGCGCTCGACGGCGGCAGGGTGTTTCTGCTGCTTGTGACATGGGTGATAGAGCGCATCACGAAAAAGCGCCTTGACACGAAGTATGAGGGCTATATCCACGCCGCCGGCATGGTGCTGCTGCTGGCGCTTATGGCCTATATAATGTTCAACGACATAGTCAGGATTGTTACGAAATGAGTGAAAAGAGAGATAATACAAGGAAGATAAGCGTCGGCGGCGTGGATATCGGCGGGGGCGCTGCGGTGTCCGTGCAGTCGATGTGCAACACAAAGACGTGGGATGTTGAAGCCACCGTCGCGCAGATAAAGGCCATGAAGGCCGCGGGCTGCGACATCGTGCGCATTGCCGTGCCGGACATGGCCGCGGCGCGCGCCATCTCCGATATAAAGGAGGGCGTGGATATGCCGCTCGTGGCGGACATACACTTCGACTACCGCCTTGCGCTGGAGGCCGCGGCGCGCGGCATAGACAAAATACGCATCAACCCCGGCAACATCGGCGGGGAGGAGAACGTGAAGGCCGTGGCGGATGCCTGCCGCCGGCGCGGCATCCCCATCCGCATCGGTGTGAATGCCGGAAGCCTTGAACAGCGCCTGCTTGAAAAATACGGCCACCCCTGCCCGGAGGCGATGGTCGAAAGCGCGGCGGGGCACGCTGCCCTGCTTGAAAAGTTCGGCTTTTACGACATCTGCCTTTCGCTTAAGGCCTCCTCCGTGCCGCTGACCATCGCGGCATACCGCATGGCGGCGGAGCGCTTTGAGTATCCGCTGCACCTCGGCGTGACGGAGACCGGCACGGAGTGGAACGGAACTATCCAGTCCGCCGTCGGCATCGGCACGCTTTTGAGCGAGGGCATCGGCAACACCGTGCGCGTCTCTCTCACGGCGGACCCCGTGCGCGAGGTGAGCACGGGCATCGCCATATTGAAGGCCGCGGGCGTGCGCAAGGGCGGTGTGCGCTTCGTCTCCTGCCCGACCTGCGGAAGAACGGAGATAGACCTCATCTCCCTAGCAAACAAGGTGGAGGGGCTCGTTCGCGGGCTGAACCGCGACATCACCGTGGCGGTGATGGGCTGCGTCGTCAACGGCCCCGGCGAAGCGCGCGAGGCGGATTACGGCATCGCAGGCGGAAAGAACAAGGGCATCCTGTTCAAGAAGGGGCAGGTGCTGGGTACATATCCGTATGACGAGCTGTGCGATGCGCTCATGCAGCTTATAGAAAAAGACGGAGGAAACACATGAGCGAGCATACCCCGCTTCTGACCATATTCCCGGAGTGCACGGCGCTCGCCTCGTTCGCGGGCGGACTTGAAAAATCATATGTGACCGACGTGCAGATCGCGGCGGCAGAGAAAACCATGACGATAAGCGCATGGTTTTCTTCCATGCCCTCCCCGGCGGAGCTGACGCGCCTGAGCGAGGTGATAAACGGCAGCTTCGGCCTGAAAAACGTGAGCTTCGCGCCGGATTATCCGAATACTGTCACTGCCGCGCCGCAGAGCTCCGGCAGCGGCGTCCTCTTCGGACGGGAGATCAAGCAGAAGCCCATGCCGATGAAGGGCGTCACGGCGGAGTCAGGCCGCGTGACCATCGAGGGCGACGTCGTCGCCGTCACCAGCCGCATCCTGCCGAAGGGCGGCGGCGTGCTGTGCTTTGACATCACCGACCGCACGAACTCCGTGCGCGTGTCGCGCTATTTCCCGCCGGAGGAGGACAAGGGCGTCATAAGCCGCATCGAGCCCGGCGACCACCTCACGGTGTACGGCGACATGCGCTTTTCAAACCATGACGATGACGTCATCCTCAATCCGCGCAGCATCGTCAAGTCCAAAAAGGTCATCCGCACGGACGACGCGCCGGAAAAGCGCGTGGAGCTGCATCTGCACACCCGCTTTTCAACGCTGGACGCGCTGACGGACCCCAAGGCCGTCGTCAAGCGCGCGGCGTATTGGGGCATGCCTGCTATCGCCGTGACGGATCACGGCGTGGCGCAGGCCTTCCCGGATATGTGGCAGGCCGGGAAAAAAGAGGGCGTGAAGATAATCTACGGCATGGAGGCCTATTACTTCAACGATATGGACGGCAACAGCGCCGTCATCGGCAAGTCCTCCCTCCCGCTGGACGCGGAATTCATCGCCTTTGACATCGAGACCACGGGCCTGAACGCCCTGAACGACCGCATGACGGAGATAGGCGCGGTGCTTTTCTCCGGCGGCAATGTAATAAAAGAATTCAACACCTTCGTTGACCCGAAGATGCATATCCCGCCGGATATAACGCGCCTCACCGGCATCCGCGACAGCGACGTGGCCGGTGCGCCGGACGAGAAAACGGCAATGGAGATGTTCATGGAATTTGCCGGCGACAGGCCGCTCATCGCGCACAACGCGCATTTTGACGTCGGCTTCATGACGGCTGCGGCGAACCGGCAGGGTCTGCGCTTTGACCCGGTGTTCATGGACACCCTCGCGCTGTCGCAGGCGCTTCTGCCGGAGCTGAAAAGGTTCAAGCTGGACATCGTGTCCAACCACCTCGGCCTGCCGCAGTTCAACCACCACCGCGCCTCTGACGATGCGATGGTCGTTGCGCGCATCATGGACAAGTTTTTGCCAATGCTCAAGGCGCAGGGCGCAAAGACGGTGGACGATATAGAGAAGATATATCATTCCCTGCGCCGCACGGACATCGCAAAGACCTATCACATGATCCTTCTGGTGAAAAACCGCAAGGGTCTGAAAAACCTTTATGAGATGATATCTCAGTCCTATCTCAAGTACTACCACCGCACGCCAAACATCCCCAAAAGCCTGCTCATACAGCACCGCGAGGGGATACTTGTCGGCTCCGCCTGCGGCATGGGCGAGCTGTACGGCGCGGTGATGAAGGGCGCGAGCCAGCGTGAGCTGGAGAAGATCGCGGCGCTTTACGACTATCTTGAGATACAGCCCATCTGCAACAACGCCTTCCTCATCGACAACGGCACCGTGCGCGACGAGAAGGTGCTGCAGGACTATAACCGCACCATCCTTGAGCTTGGCAGGAAGCTGGGCAAGCCCGTCATCGCCGCAAGCGACGTGCACTTCATGGACGCCGAGGACGAGCAGTACCGCAGGATATTGCAGGCGGCAAAGAAGTTTTCCGATGCGGACAGAAGCTGCCCCATATTCTTCCGCACGACGGATGAGATGCTCAAGGAGTTCATGTACCTCGGCGAAAAGACGGCGAGGGAGGTCGTCATCACCAACACCCGCGCCATCGCCGATCAGGTGGAGGAGATAGAGCTTCTGCCCAAGGAGCTGTTCCCGCCGAAGATAGAAAACTCGGCAGAGCAGTTAAAAGAACTTGTCTACAGCAAGATGCACCGCATCTACGGCGAGACCCCGCCGGAGATCGTGCAGCAGCGCGTGGACGTCGAGCTGAACACCATCCTTGACCACCATTATGACGTCATATACATGTCCGCCCAGAAGCTTGTGCAGAACTCGCTTGAAAACGGCTACCTCGTCGGCTCGCGTGGGTCTGTCGGCTCGTCAATAGTGGCGTACATGTCCGGCATCACGGAGGTCAACTCCCTCCCGCCGCACTATGTCTGCCCAAAGTGCTGCCACAGCGAATTCATTCTTGACGGCAGCTACGGCTGCGGCGCGGACATGCCGGAAAAGGACTGCCCGGAATGCGGCACGCGTATGCGCCGCGACGGCTTCAACATCCCGTTCGAGACCTTCCTCGGCTTCCCCGGCAACGAAAAGACCCCCGATATAGACCTCAACTTCTCCGGCGAGTATCAGGCCAAGGCGCATAAATATACCGAGACGCTTTTCGGCTCCGACCATGTTTTCCGCGCCGGGACCATCGGCACGCTTGCGGAGAAAACGGCCTACGGCTACGTGAAGAAATACCTTGAGGAGCGCGGCATAAAGGCCAGCAAGGCGGAGGAGAACCGCCTTGCGCTGGGGCTTGTCGGCATAAAGCGCACCACGGGCCAGCACCCAGGCGGGCTCGTCGTCGTGCCGCAGGATAAGGATATCACGGACTTCTGCCCCGTGCAGCACCCGGCGGACGACCCCAACAGCGATATAATCACCACCCATTTTGAATACCACTGCATGGAGGCAAACCTCCTCAAGCTGGACGAGCTTGGCCATGATGACCCGACGATGATCCGCATGATGGAGGACCTTTCCGAGCAGCTTGGCGAGCGCGTGGACGCCAAGGAGATCTCGCTTTCCGACCCCGAGACGATGTCCATCTTCACCTCGCCCGCGGCGCTCGGCCTGCCGGACGGCGACGATATCATCGGCAGCACAGGCACCATCGGCGTGCCGGAGTTCGGCACGCCCTTCACCCGGCAGATGCTGAAGGACACGAAGCCGAAGCAGTTCGACACGCTCATCCGCCTTTCCGGCTTCAGCCACGGCACGGATGTCTGGGCAGGCAATATCCGTGAGCTTGTCATGGGCGGCACCGCCACCGTCAATGAGGCCGTCGGCTGCCGCGACGATATCATGCTCTACCTCATCTCTGTCGGCATTGAGCCGTCCATGGCGTTCAAAACGATGGAGGCCGTGCGAAAGGGCAAGGTGAAAAAGTCCGGCAGCTTCCCAGGAGATGCCGAGCAGCAGATGCGCGACAGGAACGTGCCCTCGTGGTATATCGAGTCCTGCCGGAAGATAGCATATCTTTTCCCGAAGGCGCACGCGGTGGCCTACGTCATGATGGCCTTCCGCATCGCGTGGTTCAAGGTGCATAAGCCGCTGGCGTTCTACTCGGCCTATTTTTACCGGCGCAGCCAGAAGGGCGGCTTCGACGCGCAGCTCATGTGCGGCGGCACGGAGGATGTGCACCGCAAGATATCGGATATGAGAAAGCGCCAGCTCACCGCGAACGAGGAGGACCTTCTCGTCACGATGGAGGCGGTGTATGAGTTCAATAAGCGCGGCTTTGAGTTCGCGCCGATAGACCTCTATTCGTCGGAGGCGACGAAGTTCGTCATCGTGGACGATAAGCGCCTGCGCCCGCCCTTTGTGTCGATATCCGGTCTCGGTGAGACCGCGGCGTGGGACCTTGCCCGCTGCAAGGAGAGCGGCAGAAAGTTCATCTCCATCGAGGAGCTTGGCGCAGCCTGCCCCAAGGTCAGCCAGACCCACCTTGAAGCGCTCAAGGCTCTCGGCGCTCTCGGCGACATGCCGGAAAGCAACCAGATAAACCTGTTTGAAATGTGACACAAATGTAAAGTCCGGCCGTTTCTGCCCCGAGAAGGGAACAGAAGCGGCCGCGTTTTCGTCGAATAGGCGTTAATATATAATAGTGGAATCATATTCTCCGTTGCCAACGCGGCGCTCCCGATGTAAAATAGACGAAAAGCACAAAACATAAAGTACAAAGGGGAAAATAAAATGAAAATAACATTTCTCGGCGCGGCGCATGAGGTCACGGGAAGCTGCACGTACATCGAGGCCGGCGACAAGCGCGGCATAGTTGACTGCGGCATGGAGCAGGGCAAGGACCTCTTCGAGAATGAGACTCTGCCCGTCGCGGCGGGCGCGCTGGACTTCGTGCTTCTGACGCACGCGCATATCGACCACTCCGGCAAGCTGCCGCTGCTGTATAAAAACGGCTATCGTGGCCCGGTGTACGCAAGCGCGGCGACCTGCGCCCTGTGCGAAATAATGCTGCGCGACTGCGCGAACATCCAGATGTCCGACGCGGAGTGGAAGAACAACAAGGGCAAGCGCCGCGGCGATCCGCCGGTCGAGCCGCTTTACGACATGGAGGACGCGGAGGGCATCCTGCGCCAGATGCGCCCCTGCGGCTACGGCGAGGAGATCCAGATAAACGACTGCGTGACCATACGCATGACGGACGTCGGCCACCTTCTCGGCTCGGCGGCTATAGAGGTGTGGCTGCACGAAAACGGAGAGCAGCGCAAGATCACCTTCTCCGGCGACATCGGCAATATAGACCAGCCCATCCTGCGCGACCCGCAGCACGTCAAGGACACGGAGTATCTCGTGATAGAGTCCACCTACGGCGACAGGTATCACACGGCGGAGCGCGCCGACTATGTCAGCGAGCTTGCTGCGCGCATCCAGAAAACGCTTGACCGCGGCGGCAATCTCATCATCCCGTCCTTTGCCGTCGGCCGCACGCAGGAAATGCTGTACTTCATCCGCGAGATAAAGGAGCGCGGCCTTGTCACCGGGCACGGCGACTTTCCCGTGTATGTTGACAGCCCGCTTGCCGTCGAGGCCACGCGCGTGTTCCTCCAGTGCGACACGCAGTTCGTGGACGACGAAATGCGCGCCGTCATCCGCTCCGGCGTCAACCCCCTCGTTTTTCCGGGTCTGAAGCTCACCGTCTCCACGGAGGAGTCCAAGGCCATAAATGACGACCCCACGCCCAAGGTGATAATCTCCGCCAGCGGCATGTGCGACGCGGGGCGCATCCGCCACCACCTCAAGCACAATCTCTGGAAGCGCGAAACGCTCGTGCTGTTCGTGGGCTATCAGGCCGTCGGCACGCCCGGCCGCGCGCTGGCAGACGGGGCGAAGAAGGTAAAGCTCCTCGGCGAGGAGATACAGGTCAACGCCGAGGTGGATGTGCTGCCCGGCGTGAGCGGCCACGCGGACAAGGCCGGGCTTATAAGCTGGCTCAATGGCTTTGAGGAAAAGCCGAAGCTCGTGTTCGTCAACCACGGCGACCCCGACGCGGCGGACAGCTTCACAAAGTGCCTGAACGAAGAGCTGGGCTATAAGGCCTTCGCCCCCTACAGCGGCACCTGCTTCGACCTCATATCCGGCGAGTTTGCGCGCATAACGCAGGGCAAGCCCATCGTCAAGACGGGCACCGGCGCGCGGAAGTCCAGCCCTGTTTATGAACGGCTAATCGCCGCGGCGGAGAAGCTTTTGAAGGTCTGCCGCACGCTGGAGGGGCGGGCGAATAAGGAGCTTGCCCGCTATGCCGACCAGATAGAAAAGCTGACCGAAAAGATGCTGAAATAAGGCGCAAAAATTGTCGAATAAAAAATGAGTTTTAATTGACGAATGGGAAACGGTGTGTTAACATAATACTATTGACAGAACCTGAGCGGGAGGAGGCCCGATGTGAAAAAGACAGAATTCGACCCCGGTAAAGTCATTGGCAGCTCTATCTGCGGATATGACCGCCAGCAGCTTTGCGAATTCACCGTGAAGCTGTGTGAGCGCGTCAAGGCGGATGTGGGCGCGGGTGCGTACCGCGGCGGGATATACCCTGACAATATAAGCATGGACGCCTCCGGGGAGCTTGCCATCGGCCCGGCCTCGAAGGAGGACTGGACCGGACAGGAGCTGCAGTTCCTGCCGCCGGAGCTTTACTGGAACCACCGCCCCGGCCCCGCCTCGGACGTTTACGCCATAGGCATGGTGCTGTACTATGCCGTCACGGGCGGCCGCCTGCCGTTCGACGGCGAGTGTAAGGACGCCCAGCTTCGCCGCATGGGCGGGGACGATTTCCCTGCGCCGCGTGAGGCAGGACGCCGCCTCGGCGACATTATAAAAAAGGCCACGCGCTTCAAGGCGGCGGACAGGTATCAGAGTATGGACGAGCTGCGCGTCATGGCCGAAAGCTGCTTGAAGAACCTCTACCTCAACGGCGCGCCCAGCGCCGAGACCATATTCAATAAGAACGACGACGACCTCAGCGATATCGAGCGCCTCATGGTCGGCATAATCGAGCGCGACGAGGAGCAGCCCCTGCCGGAGCCGGAGCTTACAGCGCCGCCGCAGGAGGAGCCGGTCGTTGAAGCGCCGGAGGAGCAGTTCGCCGCGGCGGAGGATGCGTCTGGTGATGACGCGGCCGCCCCGCAGGACGAGTTTGAGCTTGCCGCGCAGGTCGCAAGGGAGGCGGAGGCCGCCGGTGCTTCCGCGCCGGGCACACCGGCCGGGCGGCAGCGCGTTCCCAGACTGTATGTTGAAAAGAACCCGGAGCTTGAGCCCGTGGTATTGAAAAAACAACCGGAGATCACCCCCGTGGTGCAGTACACGAGGGACCCCGAGAAGGAGCGTCGTATGGCGGAAGAGGTTAAAAAACGCAGAAGAAGGCCGGTCGCGGTCATTCTCGTGCTGTGCGCTGTGCTTGTGATAGTGGCGATAGTATTCAACGCGCTCATCAAGGACATAAACGGCAGAATGGCGACGAACGACCCCGGCGCACAGGCGGCGGACGCAACGGCCGCCCCCGCGCAGAGCAGCGACGGGCAGGACGCGCAGGCGGAGCATCCCGTTGAAAGCGCCGCGCCAGTGGATGATGTTGACCCCGCAGATCTGCTGCCGATAGAGCCGGACCCCGAGGGCACGCCCTATATCCCCGGCGCTGGCGGAACTGATGCGGCGAACGGCGCTGACGGGACCGGCACGAATGCGGCCGCGCCCGATGACAGCACGACTGCCGCCCCACGTGAGCACGGCTATGAGCTCGTGATAGAGGATATAAGCTGGACGGACGCGCAGAAGAAGTGCGCGGAAATGGGCGGGCACCTTGCCGTGCCGAACGACGCGGCGGAGTTCAACGCGCTTGTCGATCTCGCCGAGAGCAAGAATGTGACCATGCTGTGGATCGGCGGGCACAGGGAGAACGGCGCCATCGTCTGGGAAGACGGCTCGACCGACCCGTATGAGCAGTGGGCCAAGGGTGAACCGTCCTATGTTGACAGCTCCGACGGCGCGGCGGAGGACTATGTGCTGCTGTGGAACAACCGCGGCTGGTACTATAACGACAGCCGCGACGACCCGTGCAAGGAATTCCCCCAGTGGTACGGCGGGAAGATGGCCTATATCTGTGAATTCGGCGACTGAGCGGTTAATAAGCCGCTTACGCACGGGCGCACCGCGGCTGCGGTGCGCCCATGTATTTTCCTGTATGCAAAAGGAAAACTGTGTGATATAATAGCTTGTCAAAAATGCCCGCGGGCTTTTTGGAAGCAGAGTATGATACCTTGGAGAGACCGCGATGAAAAAGCTATTGAAAACCGCCCTTTCCCTTGCGCTGGCGCTCGTGCTGGGTATGCAGGGCGCACCGTGCGCCCTCGCGCAGGAGCCTGACGCCGCGCAGGACGCAGCGGAAATGACGATATTTGACCCAGACGCGCTCGAAGCGATGACGGAGGACTTCATCAGCCGCTATTCAAGCTACGGCGTCCGGCCGGAGAGGTTCAGCATCGCCTATACATATCTCGCCACGGGCGAAACGTGGTTTTATAATCCCGACGCGTGGTACTACAGCGCCAGCATGTACAAGGTGCCGCTGATGATGATACTTGCCGAGCGGGAGCATAACGGCGAACTGACGCAGGAGACCGACATAAAGGGCATCACGCTTGCCAAGGCGGAGGAGAGCATCCTTGTCTATTCCAACAACGACTATGCCCACCTTATGCTCAGCTACCTCGGCACGGATCAGCAGGCGCGCGAGATGTACAAGCAGTTTTCATCCCTGCCGGACGATTACTATGACCCGGACTTCGTCGATTACAGCTATTTCACGGCCCGCTTCATGAACGACGTGATGACCACGCTCTATACGCAGTCTGAGCGCTTCCCACATATAATCGACTGCCTGAAGCTTGCGCAGCCGGTGGATTACTTCCACCTCTGCATTGACGAGCCGCTTGAGATCGCCCAGAAGTACGGCAGCTATAACGAGTTCAACCACACCTCCGGCATCATATATACGCCAAACCCCGTCATCCTCACGGTCATGACGAAGAATACCGAGCGCGCCGAGGAGGTCATCGGCGAGGCAGCGAAGATGTTCGTGGAGTATACATATACTCTCGACGCCAAGCTTGAAAGCTATTCGGCGGAGAAGGCCGCCGCCGAGGAAAAAGCGGCCGCGGCAAAGGCCGAGGAGGAGCGCCTTGCCAAGGAGGCGGAGGAGCAGCGCGCCGCCGAGGAGGAGCGCCAGCGCGCCGCCAGGCAGGAGGAACAGCTTGCACAGCAGCAGCGCCAGCAGGAGGAGCAGCGCGCCGCCGAAACGCGCGGTAAGCTGAAAACAGCGGCGGTGATCGCGCTTGCGGCAGCGGCGGCTGTGGCAGTAATAATTGCCGCGGTCAAAAAGCGCGGCAGGGCAAAGGCCGGCCGGCGCGGCGGCTATTCGCCGCGGCACTGACGCGCGGCACATTCCGGCATTATATCAGGTGACAGCATGAAAAAAAGATTTATAAGTATTATGCTTGCCGCGTGCATGGCGCTTTCGCTGTGCGCCTGCGGCAGCGGCGGCACGACCTACGGCGTCAAGACGCTTCAGACGCTCGTCTCGCAGGATTATTCCATCGCTTTCAGAAATGACGACCCGGTCTATTTCTACGTGACCGCGGCCATAGAGACACTTGCCGGTGAGGGCAAGGTGGACGAGCTTGAGGCCAAGTGGTTCGGCGACAGGATAATCACCTTCAATAAGCGCGCCGAGGCGCTCAGTGAGCTTACGCCCCCCGCGGTGCAGGATCTCATCATCGGCATTGACGTGAACTCCTTCCCCATGGCGTATATCTCCGGCGACAGCTATTGGGGCTTCGACGTGGAGCTTGCACAGGCCGTGTGCGAAAGGCTCGGCTGGACGCTCAAGCTCCAGCCGATAGAGAAGGAGAACGTGTACGTGGAGCTGTCCTCCGGCAATATCGACTGCGCGTGGGGCGGCATCGCGCTCGACCCCGCCGAGGTGGAGGCCGGGGAGTACACCCAGTACGGCCCCTATGTGCATAACGATATAGTCATCGCCGCAAGGAACGGCTCCAGCGTGTGGAACAAGCTTCGCCTCGGCGGCAGGAACATGGCCATGTGCTCCACGCCGGAGGCCATGGCCGCGCTGGAAACTGACCCGAAGCTGAAAAAGCGCCTGGGGCAGATAACGCGCCTTGCCGGCGGCACGACGGAGTGCTTTGAATATCTCTACGCCGGTAAATGCGACACCGTCCTCACGGACAGCACGGCGCTGTATTATTTCAACTGCCACTGATGGCAGAATAAAACGCTCATTCTTGAAAGGCTTCCCGCACCGTGGAACTCCTTTTAAGGATGGGCTTTTTTGCGGCAATTACCGATTGATGTTTTTTGCGTTGTGTGTTATTATATTTAATTGAGATACTATCGGACAGGAGCACCGCTGGATATGAGGATGAGGAAAAGGCACAATCTTGAGCCGCGCATGGAAAAATGCGCCGGGTATATTATAAAGGACAGCACGGCGCACTGCGGCCGGTGGATGCAGGACTTTCCCGGCTATGAAAAGCTGTATGTAGAGCTTGGCTGCGGCAAGGGCCGCTTCACGGCGGACACCGCGGCGTCCATGCCGGACACGCTGTTTCTTGCAATAGAGAAGGTGCCGGACGCGATGATAATCGCAATGGAGCGCATCCGCGACAGGGAGCTTGAAAACGTCCGCTTCATCGACGGCGACGCCGCCGCGCTGACGGAGATGTTCGCCCCCGGCGAGGCGGACAGGATATACATAAACTTCTGCGACCCGTGGCCGAAAAGCCGCGACGCAAAGCTGCGCCTGACGGCGCCCGCGTTTCTGCGCCGGTATGCGGACGTGCTTCGCACCGGCGGGGAGATACACTTTAAAACTGACAACACCGCGCTTTTCGACTGGTCGGCGGAGCAGTTTACCGCCGAGGGCTGGCAGCTTTCAGAGGTCACGCACGACCTGCACGCCGCGGGCACCGTGGGCGTGATGACGGATTATGAGGCGAAGTTCTGCGCCGAGGGGATGAAGATAAACCGCCTCGTCGCGGCAAAGACGCCCGATACGCGCGACAGCTCCGCCGGGGCTGTGCCGCGCCTGCGCAACGCCTCGCTCAACGATTCCAGAGGCTATGAGGAAAGCCGCGCGGCGAATTCCGCCGGTGAGGATGAAAAATGAGGTTTATTTCATGGAACGTTAACGGCCTTCGCGCCGTCTTGAAAAAGGGCTTTGAGGACATATTCTGGAGCTTTGACGCGGACTTTTTCTGCATCCAGGAGACGAAGCTCCAGCAGGGACAGGTGGAGCTTGACCTGCCTGGCTATGAAAGCTACTGGTGCTATGCCGACAGGAAGGGCTATTCCGGCACGGCAGTATTCACAAAGCACACGCCGCTTTCTGTCAGCTATAACCTCGGCATTGAGCAGCACGACACCGAAGGGCGCGTGATAACGCTGGAGTATGAGGGCTTCTACCTCGTGTGCGTGTACACGCCGAACTCGCAGGACGGGCTGCGCCGCATCGACTACCGCATGAGCTGGGAGGACGATTTCCGCGCCCATCTCACGGCTCTGGATAAGATAAAGCCCGTCATCGTGTGCGGCGATATGAACGTCGCGCATGAGGAGATTGACCTGAAAAACCCAAAGACCAACGTCGGCAACCCCGGCTTTTCAGATCAGGAGCGCGAAAAGTTCACGCAGCTTCTCTCCGCCGGGTTCACGGACAGCTTCCGCTGTCTCTACCCCGACAAGCGCGACGCCTATTCATGGTGGAGCTACCGCGCCGCCGCGCGCGAGAGGAACGTCGGCTGGCGCATCGACTATTTCGTCGTGTCGGACAGGCTGCGCGACAAGATAAAGGACGCATATATTTTTCCCGAGGTGATGGGGTCTGACCATTGCCCGGTGGGATTGGACATGGCATGGTGAAAATAGGCGGCGTTGAAATAAACGGCCTTGTGACGCTTGCGCCGATGGCGGGCGTGTCGGACTTCGCGTTCAGGCGCATATGCCGCGAGCATGGCGCGGCGCTGACGACGACGGAAATGGTCAGCGCGCGTGCGCTCGTCTACAAGGACGAAAAGACAAAGGCGCTTTTGTATATCCCGCCGGATGAGCATCCGTGCGCGGCGCAGATATTCGGCCACGAGCCGGAGGTCATGGCGGAGGCCGCGCAGATGGCGCTTGAGATATCCGGCGCGGACATTCTTGATATAAACATGGGCTGCCCCGTGGGCAAGGTCGTCAAATCCGGAGACGGCTCCGCGCTGATGAAAACGCCGGAGCTTGCCGGGCATATTATTGAAAGCGTCTGCCGCGCGGTCGATAAGCCCGTCACGGTCAAGTTCCGCAAGGGCTGGGACGGGGGCAGCGTGAACGCGGTGGAGTTTGCGCGCATATGCGAGGCCGCCGGGGCGGCGGCGATCGCCGTGCACGGGCGCACGCGCGTGCAGATGTACTCCGGCCGCGCGGACTGGGATATAATACGCGAGGTCAAAAAGGCCGTGCGCATCCCCGTCACGGCAAACGGCGACATATTTACCGGCGATGACGCGGCGCACATCCTGCGCTATACCGGCTGTGACCTTGCGATGATCGGCCGGGGCAGCTTCGGCGACCCGTGGCTTTTTGAACAGGCGAACGCCGCCCTTGCGGGCCTGCCGCAGCCGGAGCTTCCGCCGCTGGCGGAGAGGATGGCCACTGGCGTGCGCCAGATAGAGCTGCTTGCCCGGCGCGCGGGGGAGCGCGCCGCGTGCCTTGAGGCGCGCCACCATCTGCCGTGGTATCTGCACGGCGTGCCGTATGCCGGCTATTACCGCAGCCAGCTCGTCCACGTGGAGACGCTTGAGGACGTGCACAGGCTCGCCGCGGAGATCAAACGTGACTTGAAATAACATATATAAATAAAAAACCTTCGGCAAAGGGGGCAAATCAGATGACCCGAGAACAGGAGGCCGCTGTTATTCAGGCCGTGCTTGACGGCGACGTGAATGCGTATGAGGCGCTTGTCAAGGAATACGAAAAAAACGTGTATAATCTTGCACTGCGCATGACCGGCAACAGCGAGGACGCGGCCGACATGGCGCAGGAGGCATTCATAAAGGCGTATAATTCCCTCACGGCCTTCCGCGGAGACAGCAAGTTTTCCGTCTGGCTTTACCGGATAGTGTCCAATGTCTGCCTCGATTTCCTGCGCAGCCGCAGCCGGAAGCAGACAGTCTCGCTTTCAACGGAGAACGACGACGGCGAGGAGGTCGAGCTGGACATTGCCGACGAGACGCATTCGCCCGAACAGCTTCTGGACAGAAGCCTCACCAGAGACGCCGTGCGGCGCGGCCTTGCCGCCCTGCCGCCGGACCACAGGGAGATACTTCTGCTGAGAGAAATACAGGGGTTGAGCTATGAGGAGATAGCGGATGTGCTCGGTCTGGAGGCCGGAACGGTGAAATCACGCATATTCAGGGCAAGAAAAAAATTGTGTTCGTTCCTTATAAAAGACGGGAACATTCCGGAGTTTGTCTCGTCGAGTAAAGAGAGAGGAGGTGATCTGTCATGAGCGGATGTGAATACTACCAGGAGCTTATCAGCCGTATGCTGGATGAGGACATCTCCAGAGACGAGCGTGCCGCCCTGGCGGAGCACCTTGGCACATGCCGCGAATGCGCGGCAATGTATCAGGCGTTTTCCGCGTTGTCAGACACCATTTCTTCCGGCATGGTCGATCCCCCGGAAGAGCTTACGGATAATATCATGGCGGAGCTCCGCCGCAGCGAGATAAGGCGGAAGAACCGCCGTATGCCGCGCCAGATGAAAAACCTCATCGCGGCGGCCGCCTGTGCGGCTGTCGTGATCGCCGCCGTCGGCGGCGCGGCCATCGTCGGCAATCACAGAAACGAAACCGCAGTCTATGAAAGCCGCACCAGCCGCATTTCCTCCGGCAATATTTCCACCGCGGGTGAGGAGAACGCTTCTGTCGAAGCGCCCGCCCCGGCCACGGAGGCTCCCGCCGCGGCGCAGTCCGTTCCGGATATGGCAGCGGCAGCCGCGGCCCCGGCACAGATCCCCGACAGCGAAAACTTCGGCTACGTGCCGGATAGTTCAGGCACCGCCGCATCCACGGCGGCCCCCGTACAGACGCCGGCCAGCCGCCCACAGTTCACTCCCGCGCCCGGCACTGTCGCAACGCCCGTTCCGACGTCGGCACCGACACCTGTGCCGACGCCCGTTCCCACAGTCGCACCGACGCCTGTTCCGACAGCGGCGCCCACTCCGGTTCCGACTGTTGAGCCCACGCCCGTTCCCACCGTTGAACCCACGGCGGAGCCTGCCGGCGATCTGCTGCAAAGCGCCGCGCCCGGCGTCACCGGGGAAGCCCCGGCGGATGAGCCCGCTTCCGGCGCAGACTTCGGCACGGAGGCCCCGGCGGTTGGCGAAGCGCCGCTCGGCGCGGCCGCCGCACCCGGTACGGCTCCGGATGAGCTTGTTCCGCCGGAGGGCGGCAGCAGCGCGGATGATATCGTGCGCCGCATCGATCTGCGCGCGATAGACACGGATGAGCTTGTCAAGGCGCTGCTCACACCGGACGATGACGAGCAGGAGCCCGCGGAGGATGCGCAGACGCAGGATGCACAGGCTGAGACCGCCCCGGCGGAGGCCGCGCCCAGCGCCGAACCTACCGCCATGCCCGACAGCGCCGCCGCCAAGGAAGCGGCGGAAAAGATCGTCACCGCGCCCGCGCCGCTGGATGAGCATTTGAAGGCCCTTCTTCCCGAGGGGATAGCGCCCGACAGGATAGACGTGATAAGCTATACCGCTACCGGCACCGATGATGGGGATAAGGAGACTGAGCTTCTTGTCTGCATCTGCGGGGATGGCGTGCTCGTGATTGCCCGCGATGAAAACGGCCTGCCCGTCAGCGCCATGCCGGAGCTTACGGCGGAGCAGTACGCCGCGCTCATAGCGCCGTATATTACCGCAGCGGAGGACGCGTGTATGCAGCAGGCGGAATCCTGAGACGATAGTCGCAATTTTTTAACAATTCGACCTTGAAACCTCTCCTATACTGTGATATACTTGCTATAATCGATATTGTGTGCGCGTATCCTGCGAAGCATATTGAAAAGCATTCATCGCATAAGGGAGAGGTTTTTCTTGAAAAACATTAAGGTTTCAAACAATGTTATCCGCCGTCTGCCGCGCTACCTGCGCAAGCTGGATGAGCTTATGGGCAACGGCGTCAGCCGTATATCGTCCTTTGAGCTTGGCCAGCAGCTTGGGCTCACGCCGTCTCAGATCCGGCAGGATTTCAGCTGCTTCGGCGAATTCGGCCAGCAGGGCTACGGCTATAATGTCTCTGCGCTGCATGACCAGATCGGCAGCATTCTCGGCGTTGACAGGGGCTATAATGCCATCCTCATCGGCGCGGGCAACATCGGCCATGCGCTGATGGACAACTTCTGCTTCAGAGATTGGGGCTTCAATCTCGTCGCCGCTTTCGATATTGACCCGGAGGTCGTCGGCACGGTGTTCAACGATGTGCCCATCCACGGCATGGAGGATCTTCAGGAGTATCTTGCGACCAATCGCGTCGATGTGGCCGTGCTCACGGTGCCCAAGGAGGCCGCCATTCCCGTCACCAACATGCTCACGGCGAACGGCATTGAGGCCATCTGGAACTTCACCAATGTTGACATCACTGCCCCGAACAGCTCTGTCATCGTGGAGAATGTCCACTTTTCCGACAGCCTGCTCTCGCTGAGCTATTACGTGTCTGAGCGTATCGACGAGAGGGCGGCGCGCGCTCTCCGCGCGGAAAAGGCGGACAAGCAGTAAGGCGCTGTGCGCATAAAGGTGTAAAAACGTATTCAAAGAGGGGATCGTTATCCCCTCTTTGTTGTGTATAGGTATGGTTTTAAGGAGCGGCTTATGAAGTTTGACGGAGTTATATTTGACCTTGACGGTACGCTGTGGGATTCCACGCAGAGCGTTGCCGAAAGCTGGCGCGCCACGCTCAGCGGGCGTTATAACGCCGCGCACCTTCCAAGCGTGGAGGATGTGAAGGGGATAATGGGCCTGCCGTTTGCAGAAATCGCCCGCAGGCTGTTCGCGGAATTCGGCGAGGCGCGCGAAGAGGTGTGCCGCGTGTGCATCGGGGAGGAAAACGACTATCTCCGCGCGCACGGCGCAAGGATATATGACGGCGTCGCCCGGATGCTTGAAAGCCTTTGCAAGAGCCGTCCGCTTTTCATCGTCAGCAACTGTCTGCCGGGCTATATAGAAAGCTTCCTTGACGTCTCCGGGCTGGGGGCGTGCTTCACTGCGTTTGAATGCGCCGGAAGCAACGGTCTCACCAAGGCCGGGAACATCCGGCTGATCGCACAGCGCTATGGCCTCAAAGTGCCCGTTTATGTCGGCGACACGGTGATGGACGAGGACAGCGCGGCACAGGCTGGCTGCGCGTTTATTCATGCGGGCTACGGCTTCGGCAGCGCGCGTGCGCCGCTTGCCGTGATAAACGCGCCGGGGGAGCTGCCCGGCCTTCTTTCCGGACTGGAGGCGCTTGAATGAATACGGACACCATTGCCGCCGTCGCCACGGGCGCGCAGGTCGCGGCCATCGGGATAATTCGCCTCTCCGGCCCCGACGCCATAAGCATTGCCGACAGGCTGTTCTTCCCCGCGCGCGGCGGGCGCATGTCGGAAAATGAGGACAGAAAGCTGGTCTACGGCAGACTGTGCACGCTTGACGGTGCGCTGCTCGACCTGTGCATGTGCACGATAAGCCGCGCCCCGCACAGCTATACGGGCGAAAACACGGCGGAGCTGCAATGCCACGGCTCTCCGGTCGTGCTGCGCACGGCGCTGGAGGAGATATTTTCCCTCGGCGCGCGTCAGGCAGGCCCCGGCGAATTCACAAAGCGCGCGTTCCTGTCCGGCCGGATGGAGCTGTCGTCGGCAGAAGCGGTGGCGGATATCATAGACGCCGAGACCGCCGAAAGCGCCAAAAACGCCGCGGGTCAGCTTTCGGGCGCGGTCTTTCGCCGCACGGAGGGCGTGTATTCGCTGCTTGCGGATATAAGCTCGCATTTCCACGCGGTGCTGGACTATCCGGATGAGGATATTGAGGACTTCCGCATGGCGCAGTATACATCTGACCTCACTGCGGCGAAGGACGACCTTGCCGCGCTGCTTGCAACGTTCAGCCGCGGCCGCCTCATGAACAGCGGCATTCCCGCGGCGATAGTCGGCCGCCCGAACGCGGGCAAAAGCTCGCTTCTGAACGCTCTTCTGGGTTATGAACGCGCGATAGTGACGGACGTTCCCGGCACAACGCGCGACACTATTGAAGAGAAGCTGCGCATCGGCGGCGTTCTGCTGCGCCTGACGGATACCGCCGGTATCCGCGATACCGGCGACGCGGTGGAGCGCCTCGGAGTGGAGCGCAGCCTCCGTGCGATGGAGGCGGCGGAGCTTGTCTTTGCCGTTGTTGACGGCAGCCGCCCCGTAGATGATGAGGATATGCGCATAATCCACGCCGCGGAGCGCGCACCCCATGCGCTGCTCGTCGTTTCAAAGCGCGATATTGCGCAGGGGGAGGTCTCAGTGGATGCCGCTATGCCGCGCGTATACGTCAGCGCGCTCACCGGCGAGGGGCTTGATGAGCTTCAGGCCGCCGTCAGGGATATGTTCCCGCTTCCGGCCGTACCTGCCGGGGAGATACTTACGAATGCCCGTCAGGCGGACGCGGTGTCGCGCGCGCTGGACTATATCACGACCGCGCTGGACGCGATGAACGTTGGTGCGACGCCCGATATCGTGCTCACGGAGGCGGAGGGGGCCATGCAGGCCCTCGGCGAGCTGTCCGGCCGCAGCGTCCGCGAGGATGTGACCGACCGCATATTCAGCCGCTTCTGCGTGGGGAAATAGCGCGCATGTGTCCGCGCATGACAGCCGCAGAAACAGACATTAAAATGCTTGACAATTGCTGCATCGTGTGATAACATATGAAAGCTTGATGCAGAAGTACCCAAGAGGCCGAAGGGGCTCCCCTGCTAAGGGAGTAGGTGTCTAAAAAGCACGCGAGGGTTCAAATCCCTCCTTCTGCGCCAAATATACCGGGAATTGATATGTTTCATATCAATTCCCGGCTTTTTTTATTCTTTTGTACGCAGTTTCGCCTTTTTCTTTTCGCCCGTTATCGCGTTTTTTGCATGGCTGAGTATAGCCGAAAACCGCTGTGTATATTTGCGTAGTTCACACGGTAGTATACAAATGGACTGATTTTCCCGCGTCAAACCTGCTTGAGCACGTTGACAGCGTCGTGCGCGGTGGTCATGTCGGGGTGAATATAGCGTTGCGTCGTTGTAAATTTCGTGTGGCGCATGACTTTTTGGATTATAGACGGCGCTGTTTTTGCGAGGGCGAGAGCCGTCGCAGTTGTATGACGGCAGGAATACGGCGGCAAATCGCGCACTCCGGCGCGGCTCAATGCCGCGTGGTATTCATAATAAAAATTATCTTTGTTCATGCCGACGATATAGCCGCTTTTGCTCGTGACATTTGAGAGAATATCGGACACGAGAGGCGAGAGCCAATCGGGATATACAAGGGGCGTTTCCTTGCGCTTTTTCGTTTTCAAGCCACAGCCGATGATTTCACAGGTATCTGTACGTATCATTTCTTTGGTGCAGCGCAGAAGCTCACCCGGCATCATGCCGCTGTAAATCATCAGAAGCGGGAACGCAACAAATTTATCCCCCTTGTCATACGCAGTCCACAGCTTTGTTATTTCGTCCTCCGTGAAAGGCTGCTGTTCTTTTTCGTCGAGCGGCGGCAACTCTATAAATTGCGCGAGGTTAGAACGCGCGTAGCCTTCTGCATACGCGCGTTTATAAAGGTGCGACGCAAGGGTTTTCATGTCACGTGCCGGATAATACGTCTCGGTCTGGTCGTCAACACACGCTTGCAGCTGATTGATGGTTATCGCGCAGATCGGCTCGTCCTTGAGGCTTGCCCATCGCTCCCACGCGATTTTCAAGGCGCATTGCTTCGATTTCGAGAGCTTCAGCAGCGACGTTTCCGACCACGTATCATAATATGTCTGGAAAGTCGGCGTATATTTCGGCTTTTCTTTTTTGTCCACGGGATTTGCGGCATACGCAAGGGCGGCAGTCTGCGTCGGAAATCCGCCAAGAGTTTTTCTGACTTGCTTTGCTTTGTCGCCGTCAAGCCGTGTTTCGACCGTCCAGACGGCCGTCCACGTTTTCCCGCGTCTTATCGCCGTTCCCTGCCGGTTGCCGCGCTTACGCCGCTTACGCTCGACGGATTGTTTTGCGCCGCAGTAAAGGCAGTACGCGCTTATATCCGGGATCTCTTTCTTGCATTTTCGGCATTGCATAATATCACCCTATAACAACGCCCCCGGTGCACACCGAGGGCGAATTTTTATTTGCTGAACAAAAACCGCAAGGCGTAGCCGATGGCGGCAAGCGCCGCAATAACAAGCAGCACAAGGAAAACGAAGAACACGGATACTCCCACCGAACGAAAAAGACCGGTATTGAGAATATGAGCATCCAAAACCATATAGCCTATAACCACCAAGAGCAAAAGCACCGATACAGATGTGAGAGCGCCGGCAATAATACGGGCGGTTTCAAGCCGCTTGCCCTTTTGCTCATCAACGACGGTGAGCCGGGTGTTGTCGATTTCCAACTCATGAATGCGTTGTAACTGCCCCTCTGGACTGGCAACGGGCTTCTCAAGCCCGAACAGCTCATCCAGCGACAGACCAAGCACCTTGCACAGCGCGGCGGCGTAGTACAGCAAGGGATTGACCTGTTTCCCGGCGCTGATATTGTTCACCGCTGATTTCGGTAGGCCGGATTCGTCGATCAGCCTTTGCAGAGTGTAACCTTTACTATCC
Organism: uncultured Eubacteriales bacterium; assembly: GCA_900549865.1. GTDB lineage: Bacteria > Bacillota > Clostridia > Oscillospirales > Oscillospiraceae > Limivicinus. The sequence goes on along the minus strand of URPU01000016.1, from coordinate 7,434 downwards.
TTTGCCTCACGTATTCGACCTTGAAAAGCGTCACAATACGGCTGCAATTCTTGAATAGCAGCCACTTTTTACATCTCCTCGAAATTTTTTTACAAAATATAGAGCTGTTTTAACGACTTAGCCGTATAGATATTTTGCGCTGGGTCTGCTACTATAAAAGCGTAGCAGATAGTCGGTTTACAAGGTATCTGTTACAGCCCCGGCAGAGGTTGCCGCCAATGCCGGGGCACTTGCATTAAGTCAAATCAATAGCGGCAGTTGCGCTCGCGGCAGTTTCCCATTTATTAGAGAAAATGCAAGCAGACACGTCAACAGTCTTTTTACCATGACATTACCCCTTTTCATTTGTTATTAAAATAAAATAAACGGCTTTCTGTGACCGCCTTTATAGTCCGGCTCTGGATCAACAAGCTCGACATATACAGGTTTCTCAGGCAACGGAATACCAGCCTGCTTGATAGCATCTATCAAAGCGGCGTATTCATCGCCATCTGCCGCAGCTATGCGGTTAAAGGCGGCACGGCTTTTTGGCAAAAGCTCTGGTAGAAAATTTTTTAGCCGATAATAGATGCGCGTGTTATACCGAGATACGAGCGGCTGCATGATTTTGTCTTTCCATTTTTCGTGATTAGCCTTGTCCTGCTCCGTTCTATCATCAACAAACGGTCGCCAACTTACAGAGACAGCACTAACGTTTTCCCCACGATATGGAAGCGTGTCAAGTTCCTTGTCGCCCCAATATCTGAATGTGCCGGAAAGAAAACAAACATCTTGCGGTTGCTTCATAAAATCAGGCAGTGCTGGAAAACGCCTGTCTTTCCCGGAAATACTGTAAACGCGACATTGATATTTTGCTGTTGCGGCGCTCTGACTACCAGCCCATGACGTGTACACAAGGTCGTTGTTACGGTCACGGCAGTCAGACATAACTCGCTCAAAAACTGTGTCTTTAAGTTTTGGAACGTTATCTTCTATCCACCGTTCCCATTCAGCGGCTTTAGACAGCTTTCCGAGTTCTTCATGCCAATCGACGATCTTATAATAGCTTTCTCTGCTATGCCCGATTGGAGAATATAACATTATTTGCGTTGATTTTGCGAGACAAGCGAGAGCAAGAGAATATTTTTCCTGCTTCCATAAAAAGCTTGCGTGCATACGCAAGACATATTCAAGATATAAGACAGGACTTTCAATAGAGGCCGTGCACATCTTTCCAAAGTCAGGGACGGGGATAGAGTAGATAGACTTTACATCTGTAAGGTCGTACATTTTTCCGTCAGATACAATCCGCTCTGCGTCGTTTATAAGGCCGCGATCTTCATATAGCGATGTTGGCGGTGGCGGAACAAGCTTTTTTACGCGCCCGTATTGGAAATGCGGTATATATTCCATACATATCACCTCCTTGCTGTCATACATTTATGAACAAACTGTGTCTATGGCCAATATTACCATTTCCGAATGTCAAAATCAATAGAAACCTGTCGAAAATAATAATTAAGGAGGGAAAGTTTTGGAAAGGGAACGAGAAATAGAGAAAATACTTAGACTTCTACGGCTTATGGACGTAAAAACGCTTCATAAACTGTACATCACAGCGTTGAATATGCTGTGAAATATGAAACGCCGCCGCCCGGTACGGATTACTCCGTATCGGGCTTTTTTATTCGGGCAATGAGACTGTCACTGTCGCATACGGAAGCGAAGACTACTTCACACATCAGAAAGAAAAATCAATACAGGGCCGCGCGCCCGACGGCAGCACGTTTGCAATAGACGCGGCCGTCACAGGCGTATACAGCACGGCAGATCTGATGGCGCGCAGCCCGGTCGTTCCCGGCAGTCCGTATTTCATGATGACCTACGATATGGCAAAGAAACTGACGGGCATAACGGAACAAACCGGCGTTCTGGCGATCAGCGCCGCGCCCGGCAAATTTGACGAGGTCCTCGGCGCGGTGAAGGAGCTTGCAGCGCAAAACGGCAAAATACTGGTCGATACGATAGAGCAGACGGTCAAAAACATCCGCTACCGGTACAGCGCGCCGATAAAGGCGCTGTACATGGCGGCGGGGATACTCTTCACCTTCGGCAGCATCAGCCTTATGAACCTGCTGATGGTCGATTTTCAGAACAGAAAGCGGGAGTTCGGCCTGCTGGAGGCCGCCGGCGCGACGCGAAAGCAGCTGACAGCCATGCTGCGCCGGGAGATAGGCGTTTACCTCGGCGGCTCACTGGCGGTGTCGCTCGTGCTGGGAGCTGCCGTCAGCTTTGCCGCCTGTTACCGGCTGGACGCGATGAACCACTGCATCACGCTGAAGCTGCCGTGGCCGTTTCTCGCGGCGCTCATTGCCGCGATGACAGTCATCTACTTAATATTCACGGCCTATGCCGGGGCCGAATTGAAGAAAACGGGCATACTTTCCGCCATACGCGAAGAATAAAAAAACAGCGGAACGGCGCTTTTTGCCGTTCCGCTGCTGTAGGAGGGAAAGTTATTCCTGCTTCGCGCCGTAGTACGCGTTGAGGTACATCTGGCGTATCTCGCTGACCATGGGATAGCGCGGATTCGCGCCGGTGCACTGGTCATCAAAGGCGTTGATGCTCATCTCGTCAAGAGTGGAGAGGAACTCCTGCTCGTCGGGGATGTAATCCCTGATGGTGGGCTTGATGCCGACGGAGGCCTTGAGACCGTCTATCGCGGCGATGAGGTTTTCAAGCTTCTCCTCGGGTGTGCTGCCGCCGAGGTGCAGGGCGTCTGCCACCTGCGCATAGCGCTCAAGCGTGTGCGGATGGTCGTACTGCGGGAAGGTGCCCATGCGCACGGGCGCCGTGGCGGCGTTGAAGCGCAATACCTCGTCGATGAGCAGCGCGTTTGCGACGCCGTGCTGGACATGGTGGAACGCGCCGAGCTTGTGCGCCATGGAGTGGCACACGCCGAGGAAGGCGTTGGCAAAGGCCATACCGGCCATCGTGGCGGCGTTCGCCATCTTCTCGCGCGCTTCCATATCGGTCTGCCCGTCCTTATACGCCCGCGGCAGGTATTCAAAGATTATCCGCAGCGCGCCTATGGCAAGGCTGTCGGTGTAGTCCGTCGCCATCATGGAGGCGTAGGCCTCAAGCGCGTGGGTCACGGCGTCTATACCGGAGGATGCGGTGAGGCCCTTGGGCGCGCTGACGTGCAGGTCGGGATCGACTATCGCCATCTTCGGCATCAGCTCATAGTCGGCGAGCGGGTACTTTATGCCGTTGCGCTCGTCTGTGATGACCGCGAACGGCGTGACCTCCGAGCCCGTGCCCGCGGTGGTGGGGATGGCGATGAAGCTGGCCTTCTCGCCCATGCGGGGGAAGGTGAATATGCGCTTGCGTATGTCGGTGAAGCGCATTGCCATGTCGGCAAAGTCGGCCTCCGGGTGCTCATACAGCACCCACATGATCTTTCCTGCGTCCATTGCGGAGCCGCCGCCCACGGCGATGATGCAGTCGGGCTGGAAGGCCTGCATCTGAGCCGCGCCCTCGCGCGCACAGGCAAGCGTCGGGTCGGGCGTCACGCCGAAGAAGGTGCTGAAGGTTATGCCCATCTCCTCAAGCTTGACGGTTATCGGCTTGAGCGCACCGCTGGTAAAGGTGTGGTGCCCGGTGACGATGAACACGCGCTTTTTGTGGTAGACCGTGCGCAGCTCGTCAAGCGCGACGGGCAGACAGCCCTTCTTTATATAGACCTTTTCGGGCGCACGGAACCAAAGCATGTTCTCTCTCCTCTCGGCGATGGTCTTTATATTGATAAGCTGCTTTATCGTCACGTTCTCGCTGACCGCGTTGCCGCCCCATGAGCCGCAGCCGAGCGTCAGCGACGGAGAGAGCATGAAGTTGTATATGTCGCCCAGACCGCCCTGCGCGGCGGGCGTGTTTACAAGGATGCGGCAGGTCTTCATGTGGCCTGCGAATTTGTCCAGCCGCTTCTGCGCCGTCGCGGTGTTGAGATAGATGCTGGAGGTGTGCCCCTTGCCGCCGAGGGCGATTAGCGCCTCTGCCTTGGCCACGGCGTCGTCGAAGCTGTTGGCGCGGTACATGCCCAGAACGGGGGAGAGCTTTTCGTGTGCAAAGGGCTCCGAAAGGTCGATGGCGTCCGCCTCGCCGATGAGTATCTTCGTGTGCTGCGGCACATCTACACCGGCCAGCGCCGCGATATACGGCGCGGGCTTGCCGACTATCCCCGCGTTGACAGAGCCGTCAACGATAACGGTGCCGCCGACCTTTTCCTTCTCTTCCGGGCTGAGGAACCAGCAGCCGCGCTTTATGAACTCCGCCTTGACGGCGTCATATATGCTGTCCGGCACGATGACGGCCTGCTCCGAGGCGCAGATCATGCCGTTGTCGAACACCTTTGAGTGCACTATCGAGTTGACGGCGAGGATGATGTCCGCGCTCTCGTCGATCACGGCGGGGGTGTTGCCCGCGCCGACGCCGACCGCGGGCGTGCCGGAGGAGTACGCCGCCTTGACCATGTTCGGCCCGCCGGTCGCAAGGATTAGGTCTGACTGCTCCATAAGGTGCCTTGTCATGTCGCGCGCGGGCGCGTCTATCCAGCCGATGATGCCCTCGGGCGCCCCGGCCTCGACGGCGGCCTCAAGCACTATCTTCGCCGCGGCGATGGTGGAGCGCTTCGCCCTGTGGTGCGGGCTTATTATGATGCCATTGCGTGTTTTCAGGGCGAGCAGGCATTTGAATATCGCGGTGGAGGTGGGGTTCGTCGTCGGGATAATGGCGCAGATGAGGCCGATCGGCTCGGCGATTTTGGTGAAGCCGTACTGCTTATCCTGCTCGATAACGCCGCAGGTCTTGCTGTCGCGGTAGGCGTTGTATATATACTCGCTGGCGTAGTTGTTTTTTATCACCTTGTCTTCCATCAGGCCCATGCCGGTCTCCTCGACCGCAAGCCGGGCGAGGGGTATCTTCTGCATGTTGGCCGCCGTCGCCGCGGCGAAAAAGATCTTATCGACCTGCTCCTGGGTGAAGGTCGCGTATGTCTCCTGCGCCGCCCGTACGCGGGCGATAGCCTCCTTGAGACTGTCAAGGCTGTCAACGGTTTCATAACGCTTATTGTCCATGTCTACCTCCGTGCAGTTCGCCGCCGGTCTGCACCGGCAACTTTGTTTATTTTTTAACTTGCAAGACGGAGTATACACTAAAGCAAGAAAATTGTCAACTATTTAACGCTAAAAATTTAACTAAATATCGCGGCAAAACAGGTGTCGATTTTCGTGCTTTTGTGTGTATTTTCACGATGACTGTTGACAACCTACCGTTCGGTAGTTATAATAATGGCGTAGTTTTTTCGGCGGGAGGCTGGCAGACACATGGAAAAGGGCAAAACCAGACAGGAAATATTGAACACGGCGCTGGAGCTGTTCTCGGTGCAGGGGTATGAGGCCACGTCTGTCTCTCAGATCGCCGACGCCGTTGGCATCCGCAAGGCGTCGCTGTACAGCCATTTCACAAGCAAGCAGGAGATACTTGACGCGCTGATACAGGCGACCATGGCGCAGTATGAAGCGCATTCCATCTTTGCGCGCGCGGACTGGGATGATCCGGAGTTTACGAAGGACAAGCTCGGTATGACGCCCGACGCGGCAGTGGGGATGATGCTGGCGCATGTGCGCTGCATCCTGCACGATGCGCAGATAAGCAAGGCGCGGCGGATGCTGACGATCGAGCAGTTTCAGAATCCGAAGCTCAAAGCCCTGCAAACGAAGCAGAGCTATTCGGACGTGCTGAGCTATTTCACCGGCCTTGTCCGCTTCCTGATCCGGCAGGGCCGCCTGACCGGCGGCGACGCGGAGGCTATGGCGGCGCAGCTGTGCTTTCCGGTCTCCGTGTGGATAAACCTCTGCGACAGGGAGCCGGAGCGTGAGGCCGAGGCCATGGCGCTGATAGAGCGCCACATCCGGCAGTATTTCGCGCTTTACGGGGCGCGCGGACAGAATGAGGACGGCGGAGGGCACGCGGATGAGTGAACGGCCGGAGCTGTGCGCGGGGCTGGATGCGGACACCTTTCGCAGCTATTACTATTTGAAGGAAGAACTGATCCGCTTCTGCCGGGATAATGGCCTGCCCGTTTCCGGCGGGAAGCCGGAGCTTACGGAAAGGATAGCGTGCTTTCTGGATACGGGAAGCGCGCCGAAGGCCAGACCGCGTAAAAAAGCGGCGGCCAGAGTTGGAATAATTGACGAGGACACGGTTATAGAGCCGGATATCGTATTTTCCGAAAAGCACAGGGCGTTTTTCACGGAGAAGACCGGCAGGGGATTTTCCTTCAATGTTCCGTTCCAGCGGTGGCTCAAAGACAACGCCGGGAAGACCTATGGCGACGCGGTAAACGCGTACTACTGCATATTAGAAGAAAAGAAAACGCGGAAAACGGAAATAGGCAGACAGTTTGAGTACAATACGTACATCCGCGATTTCTTCGCGGACAACCGGGGGAAAACCCTGCATGACGCTATTAAGTGCTGGAAATACAAAAAAGGCCTGCGCGGGCATAACCGCTATGAGCGCTCCGACCTCGCCGCACTTGGCGAGGAGCCTACCCCCCAATCGACAAAATTTTAGAATGCAGAAAAATCGAAACGAACCTGAGCTATATTGAATTTCCGGGAGGGTGAAGCCATGCCGATGTGGGATCCGTGGCGCGGATGCAGAAGATGCAGCGAGGGCTGTCTGCATTGCTATATCCATAAGGGCGACGCGAAGCGCGGCGTCGATACAGGGAACATCGTCAAAACGAAGGACTTTTATAAGCCGGTGGAGAGACTGAAAAACGGCGGCTATAAAATGAAGCCGGGGCTTGTATACCTCGGCTTTTCGACGGATTTTCTTATTGAGGAGGCCGACGCGTGGCGCGGCGAGTGCTGGCGGATGATAAAGGAACGCGCGGACTGCACTTTTCTCTTCCTGACGAAGCGTATAGAGCGCTTCGCGGCGTGCATCCCGGCAGATTGGGCGGACGGATATGATAATGTCGTCGTGTGCTGCACCATAGAGAACCAGCAGAACACGGATAAAAAGCTGCCGGTTTTCGGCGCGCTTCCCATCAGGCACAGGTGCATCACCGCGCAGCCGCTCATCGGCCCTGTTGATATGGCGGCCTATCTGGACGACGTGGAGCTGGTCGTCGTCGGCGGCGAGTCGGACAAGGACGCGCGGCCGCTTGATTATGACTGGGTGCTCGACATCCGTGAACAATGCGTCCGGAAGCGTGTCGATTTCGAGTTCCGCCAGTGCGGAACGCATTTCATCAAGGACGGCAGACAGTATAAGCTTCAGACGAAAGACCTGTGCCGGCAGGCGCGCCTCGCCGGCATCAATTGTACATTTAGGTATCTCATACTATTCTCTAATAAAAAGTAGACAGTTTGGTGAAACTATGCTAAA
>URPU01000015.1 GCA_900549865.1 uncultured Eubacteriales bacterium | reverse complement strand
AGCGGCGCGACAGATTCATGCCATTTACCTATTGACAAAGTAGGATTAAAATAGTAGTATCATCCGGCAAGTACTTACGCAGGAGAAAACCAATGGAAACGAATGCAAAAAAGAGAAAAATAAGCCGGGAGACGATGAAAACGGCGTTCGTCAGGTCTCTGCCGGTAATGTTCAGCTATCTGTTCATCGGCATCGCCTACGGCATGACGATGGAGGAGGCCGGACTGAAATGGTACTACTCGCTGGCGGTCAGCTCCGCGGTGTACACGGGGGCCTTCCAGTTCGTGCTGATAACCTTCCTTTCAAGCGGCGCGTCGCTTGTGACGGTGGCGCTGACGGCGCTGCTGATGAACAGCCGGCAGAGCTTTTACGCCCTAACCTTCCTAAACGACTTCAAGCGCATGGGGCGGCGCAGGCTGTACATGATACACACGCTGACCGACGAGACCTATGCCGTAAACTGCACGCTGGACGATATCCCCGAGGGGGAGCGGGAGGACACGATGTTCGTCGTGGCTGTGCTGTGCCGGTTTTACTGGATAGCAAGCTCCGTTCTGGGCGGGGTGATCGGACAGCTCATCCCATTCCAGCTTGAGGGCATAGACTTCTGCATGACGGCGCTTTTCGTGACGATATTTATCGACCAGTGGGAAAAGACCGGCAAGCACGCCCCGGCGCTGGCAGGGCTGGGGATAGGCGTGGCGTGCCTGCTGATATTCGGGGCGAGCCGCTTTATGCTTCCGGCGCTGCTGATGACCTCGGGGCTGCTGGTGCTGCTGGGCAGGAAGGAGGCAGAGGCATGAAAACAGGCTGCATCATACTTGCGATCGCGGTCTCGGCCGCGGTGACCTTCGCCCTGCGCGCACTGCCGTTCGCGGCCTTCCGCGGGGACAGGGACATGCCCGCGTGGCTGGAACGCCTCGGCAGGACATTGCCGAGCGCGATAATGGCGGTGCTGGTGGTATACTGCCTGAAGGGCGCGGCGGCGGACTTCGTCGGAACGGGCGTGCCGCAGCTTCTGGCCGTGGCAGTTGTGGCCGTCAGCTACAAGTTGCGGCACAGCACCTTCCTCAGCATACTTCTCGGCACTGGCGCGTATATGGCGCTGATACAGCTTCTGTGACGCGGGGGCGGCGCGATGGAACTGACGATAGAACAATTTGAGGCGCTGGACCGCGGGGAAGTGCATCTGCTGGACATGCGCAGCGAGCTTGACATGGCCTATGGCAGCATACCGGGGGCGGCGCACTTCGACGCGGAGGCACGGGCGCCCCTGCCGCCAATGGACGGTAAAAAGCTCGTGATATACTGCAAGCGCGGGCTTCTCAGCGTGGACATAGCGGAGCGGCTGCGCGATATGGGCTATGACGCGTATTCGCTCAAGGGCGGGTACATCGAGTGGCTGATGCGCGAGATACAAAAACGCGAGGCAGACGAGCTGAAAGCCGGCGTCGAGGCGAGCATAATGAAAAAATTCCGTTGCCAGACGTGGAGCCGCTTCACCAAGGCGATAAGGGAATACGAGTTGATAAAGCCCGGCGACAGGATAGCCGTGTGCATCTCCGGCGGGAAGGACTCCATGCTGATGGCGAAGCTCTTTCAGGAACTGGAGCGGCACAGCAAGTTCCCCTTTGAGGTGAAATACCTTGTGATGGACCCCGGCTACAGCCCGGAGAACCGCGCCGTGATAGAGGACAACGCCAGAAAGCTGGGCGTGCCGGTAACGGTGTTTGAGTCGGACATATTCAACGCGGTGTACACAGTGGACAAATCCCCGTGCTATCTGTGCGCGCGGATGCGGCGCGGGCACCTTTACACCTACGCCCGCTCTCTCGGCTGCAATAAGATAGCGCTGGGGCACCACTATGACGACGTTATAGAGACGATACTCATGGGGATGCTGTACGGGGCGCAGGTGCAGACCATGATGCCGAAGCTGCACAGCACGAACTTTGAGGGGATGGAGCTTATCCGCCCGCTGTACCTCATACGCGAGGACGACATAAAGGCGTGGCGCGACTATAACGGGCTGCATTTCATCCAGTGCGCCTGCAAGTTCACGGATAGCTGCACTACCTGCGGGAATGAAGAGACGCGCTCAAAGCGGGCGGAGGTGAAGGAGCTTATCCGCCGCATGAAGGAGACGAACCCCGAGGTCGAGGCGCACATCTTCCGCAGCGTGGAGAACGTCAACCTCAACACCGTGATAGCCTATAAGAAGGACGGCGTAAAGCGGCACTTCCTCGACAGCTACGACGGGGAAGGATGAAGGAATAGAGCAAGCCCTCCGGTGGACGAACCGGAGGGCTTGATGCATGTTTCAGTTATCAGTCAGCAGACGGAATTCGGCATACCCATACCGGTAAAAGAAGATTCTCCTTAGCGGGCAAGGCTGGGATTATAATTGGTATTGAATTCCGATGTGCTGTATAGTATACTTAGCATAATAAAAGGGAAAAAGAGGAGGCTTTCTTATGGCAAGCTACAAAGAGCTGGTTATGGCATATTTGGATGGTCAGGGAGTTAAATATTGCAAAGCTAGAGATACCCAAGGGAGAGATAATGTAATATGTATCGACTATACCGGCGATAACCTTAAGACCATTCCCGTTTATGTGTTTTTTGATCCTGACGGTGAGCCAATGGTAAAGCTGAAATGCTGGGATATTGCCAGCTTCAAGGGCGAAAAAAGGGCAAGTGGTATCAATGCCTGTAACGAGCTGAACTCAGAGTACCGCTGGACAAGATTCTACATTGATAAGGACTGCGATGTGATTGCTCAGGTCGATGCCTATGTAGATACAGACTCCTGCGGATCCACCTGCAAATTCTTAGCCGATCTTATGACAAACATCATTGACAAAGGCTATCCGATATTCATGAAGGCTCTTTATAATCAGGGTGAGGTTCGCCGCGGTTCAAGATTTGCGTCCGACTCGCTTTAACTCAAACACTTCAAATATTCGCAAACCGAGTGCCGCCCCTTTGCGAGGCGGCCTCCTTTGCCTTTTATATTTTACATATAAAGCTCCCGCCGCGGTCCTTTGACCGCGGCGGGGGCACGCTCAAAGAAGTTCCTTGGTTTTCCCTGCGAGATAAAGCGGAATATTTGTGAACGCACCGTCCTTGCAATAACCGCGCTTAGAAAAGCGCAATGCATGCTCCGGGTGATGGCTGGCAATGTACCGCTTGAACGAGGGAGCGGATTTATCCTCGCCGCCCTTCGCTTCAACCGGAATGATCTCCGTTCCGTTTTGCAGGACAAAGTCGATCTCGCTGTTCTTGTCGGCATAATATCTCGGCGCGACCTCAAACTGCCCGTTTAGCTGCTGCAAGACGTAGTTCTCGGTCAGCGGCCCTTTGAACTGGTAGTTGGTTTTCAAAATGATTGCGCTGTTATCAATGCCCGCCATATGCTTGAGGAGTCCGGTGTCAAAAACAAAGAGCTTGAACTGGTCCAGTTTGTCAAACGCAGATAGCGGATGCTCCATCTTGGAAACATTGTAGACACGGTTAAGCATCCCTGCGGAGACCAGCCACTCGATCGCTTCCTCAAAATCGCGCGCCCTACCGCCCTCGCGGACAGCGCCGTACACAAACTTCTCGTTCGGCTTCGCAAGCTGCGCGACGATACTGCGAAACACCATCAATATCCGCCCGCTGTTGACCTTGCCGTTGTGCTTGGAGAAGTCGTTCTCATATATCTCAATGAGTTCGCGCTGGAGCTGGGAAATTCTCGCCGGGTCTTTATGCTTGACCCATGACGACACGCATTCCGGCATACCGCCGATAATGAGATAGTTGTTGTAGGCTTCCAGCAGCCGGTTGTGAAAAATTTCCTCGATCTGCTGCTCTTTCTGAATACCGTCGTAATAGGCGTAAAGGGCAGGGTCGGCCGCCTCAAGGAACTCCGCAAAATTCAGCGGGTAAATATTAAGCAGATTGACCATGCCCACCGGGTATGATTTTGGCTTCGCCAGAAGCGTGCCCAGCAAACTTCCCGCCGCAATGACGTGATAGTCGTTTGCTTTTTCTTTGAAGTATTTGAGGGCGTTCAACGCCTCCGGGCATTCTTGTATCTCATCAAAGATGATCAGCGTTTCTCCCGGCAATATCTTCTCTCCTCTGATCATGGAGAGAAGCTCGACAATACGCTGGGGGTTCTTATTCGTCTCAAAGATGGACTTCAGTTCATCTTCCTCATCAAAGTTGAAATAGACATAGCTCTTGTAGCAGCTCTTCCCGAATTCCTTCATCAGCCATGTCTTGCCGACCTGCCTTGCTCCTCTCAGAACAAGCGGTTTCCGTTCCTCGTCGTTTTTCCAGTCTATCATGTTCTGGATCGCGTTCCGCTTCATGGCGATCACCATCCTTTCAAAGAGAAGCAAGAATAGTATAACACGTTTTTCTGAAATCTCCAGTAGTATTTTGCACATTTTTCTGCATTTTTTAGCCATGAGTCCACACGTTTTTCTGAGGGCGCATTTGTTTGCCCTGTACATTGCCAAAAATCGCCTCGCCGTCTCAATATACGAATCCCCTATGCAGTACTTATATTTTCCTGCATAGGGGATATTTTCTCTATTGTCCGTTCCACCGGTTCGTCCGCCGGAGGGCTTGCAAACTATACAGGACAAAATTCAGATGAACACGTATTTCTTCAGACGGTCAAAGGCCTCGATGAGACGGGATTTGGGCAGGGCGAGGTTCATGCGGATGGTCATGGGCCAGAAGAAGTCCTCTCCGTTCTGCCAGATGACGCCGCAGCGGATGCCGCGGTGCTGAAGCTCCGTTATGGTGATGCCGCGGTCTTGGCAGAACTGCGCGCAGTCGAGATACAGCATATACGTTCCCTGCGGGCGCATACACGTGATGCCGGAGAAATTATTGCGGATGAAATCACAGGCGTAGGCGATGTTTTCATCAATGACAAGGCGCATCTCGTCTGCCCACGCCTCGCCCTCCGGTGAGAACGCGCCGATGAGCGCATGCACGGAGAGAACGTTCGGGTCGTTATAATGACTCATCTCACTGCGGCGCACGACGCGGTCACGCAGGTAGGGGTCATATATGATATGGTAGGAGCCGACAAGCCCCGCGAGGGAGAAGGTCTTGCTGGGGGCGTAAAAGGCGATGGTGCGCATTTTCGCGCCGGCGGAGACGGACTGGGTGGGGATGTGCTTATAGCCGGGCATTATGATGTCTGACCAGATCTCGTCTGAAATGACGACGCAGTCATTCGCGGCGTAGACCTCCATCGCGCGCTCGATCTCCCAGCGCTCCCACACGCGGCCGCAGGGGTTGTGCGGAGAGCAGAAGATGGCGAGGTGTATCCCCTCTGCCTTGAGGCGCGCGTCCATGTCCTCATAATCCATGCGCCACACGCCGTTCGCGTCGCGGCGGAGTGGGCTGTGGACTATCGTGCGGCCGATATCCGTGAGCGTATGCGTGAAGCCGACATAGGTGGGCGAATGGATGAGTATCTTGTCGCCGGGGGAGGTGAAGGCCTGAACCGCCGCGCTGACGCCGCCGAGCACGCCGTTTTCGTAGCCGATGTGCGCCCTTTCCAGCCCCTCGACGCCGTTGCGGCGGCGCTGCCATGAGATTATGGCGTCATAATACTCGTCCGGCAGGGCAAAATAGCCGAAGTTCGGCATTTCCAGGCGCTGGTGTATCGCGTCGAGCACGGCGGGCGCGGCGGGAAAGCTCATATCCGCGACCCACATGGGGATGGCGTCAAAGCCATCCTCCGGCGCGACGCCGGGAAACGGGATTTTATCAAAGGCGAGAGAATCTCTGCCGCGCCTGTCGAGCACGGTCGTAAAATCATATTTCATGAGAAAAACTCCTTATATATTATATAGGGCAGGGAAATATAGAACTCACTTGCGGTTACTTGCGGTGCTTGACGCGCATGAAGAGCTTCGGCGCGGCGCGGCCCGTGAAGGCCACCAGACGGAACATGAGCATGTTCAGCCACACGATGCGCGTGTGCATAACGGCGCACATTATCTTCACCGCCGCACCCCCGTAAACGCCGCGGCTGCGCTGCTGCACCTGCTGACTGCGGAGGATGCCGCGCACGTATTCGCGCTTGCCGCCGTAAGAGAGCGTGCAGCTGGGCGTGAAGAGATTCGTCATGCAGGAGAAGATGCTTTTGACGAACATGTAGCGGCAGGGCGCGTCGTCCTGCGTGCCGAAGCGGCTGCAAAGCTGCTGCATACGGCTGTCGGCGAGACAGCAGGCCTCCGGCTTCTTCTCATAATAGCGGGAGATAAGGCTCTCCCCGCCGTGCATGACGTAGAAATACCGGCACTCCGGCAGGACGGCGACGCGCAGCGCGCGCTCAAGGCAGTCAAAGACGAAAAGCCTGTCCTCGCCCCAGCGGAAGTCGAGAAAGCGCAGAGCGCCGCGGCGGATAAGGTCGGCGCTGAAAAGCTTTGCCCAGACCTGATTTAGCATGTTCGCCATGTAGAGCCGCGGAAGCGCCGCGCCAAGCGAGTCCGCGCCCAGCACCGCCGCAGGTTCGGAATAGTCGCGGCGGCTGCCGTCCGGACTGAGGATGGAAAAGCCCATCAGGACAAGCTCCGCCCCGTCCTGCGCCGCCGACAGCGCGCGCTCCACCGCGTCGGGCGCAAGATAGTCGTCCGCATCGACGAACATCACATACTCCGCGTCGGCGCTGATGGCCTCCATGCCGCGGTTGCGCGCCACGGCGGGGCCGGAGTTCGGCATACGGACAAGGTGCAGCCGCGCCTCACTTGCGGCGAGCCGGGAGACGGCATCCGCCGTGCCGTCGTCGGAGCCGTCGTCCACGACGATGACCTCCAGCGCGCGGTGCGTCTGCGAAAGCACGCTTTCCACGGCGCGCCCTATAAATTCCGCGGCGTTGTACGCCGGGATTATGACGGAAACCTTGACGTCGCTCATGTCACATCTCCTCGCTGCCGCCGGCGTCCTTATACGCCGCGACGAAGAATTCGTACATCGGCATCAGCCGGGAAAACGCCTCGACCAGCGTCTGCGGCAGAGCCGGGGAGAACAGCGCCCCGCCGAAGTCGCGCGTGCAGTCTATCCCGGCGCGGCGGCGGTTGTACCAGTGGTCTATCACGCCGCCGCGGCTGCCCTTGGGTCGTTTATACTCCTCGCCGGACACGGCGAAGCCGTCCAGCTTCTCCACGGCGGCGGCAATGCGTTCAAACCGGGCGGGGTTCGCGTCGATATTGCGGCGGAAGGCCTCCATCTGCGCGGCCGTGGCGCTGTAAAAGCCCATGCCGTAGCTGTAATCTGCCGCGCCTATCTCAAACCAGAACATCGGCCCCTCAAGCAGCGCGTCGCCGCCCTTTATGGAGAACCACAGATGGTCCTTATACGGGCCGCGCCCGTGCAGGCGCCTTGCGTCGCGGTATATGCGCGCCACGTGCAGCCGGCAGTCGAGCTGGGGATAGCGCTGCTGCATGAGGGCGAAGGTCTCCTCCGCCAGCGCCTTGAAGGGGGCGTTCAGCACCCGCTCAAACTCGTCCTTGTGCGCAAGGAACCACGTGCGTTCGTTATTAAAGCTCAGCTCCCACAGAAATTCACTCGTTTTGGGAGAAAAGCCGTCAAATCCGTTTATAGCCGCCATATATGCACCATGCCTTTTATATGTATCGGAAAAATCAAATTATATGTAGCGAATATGTATTATAACATAGTCCGCACGCCGTATTCAAGCTGTACATATTTAATATTCTGTGATATTATACCCTCGACTGACAGGGGCATACAGGACGCCCCATGCACTGATAAGGAGCGTAGCCATGAAAATAATCATTGCCGGCGCCGGGAAGAGCGGCTTCGCCGTGGCGCAGACGCTGTCCCAAGAGGGGCACGACATCACCGTCATCGACAAGAGCGGGGATATCATAAACCAGGTCTCAAACGGACTGGACGTCATATGCATAGAGGGCAACGCCACAAACCCCGAATCGCTCATCGGCGCAGGCGCGAGGGAAGCGGATCTCATCGTCGCATCGACGCGCAGCGACGAGGTGAACATGATATGCGGCATCGCAGCGCGCAAGCTCGGCACGAAGCACGTCATCGCCCGCATCCGCGACCCGGAATATATAAGCCAGACGGGCTTCCTGCGCGAGACGCTGGGCCTTTCCATGATAGTCAACCCCGAGCTTGAGTGCGCGCGGGAGATATCGCGCATCCTGCGCTTCCCCAGCGCGGCGCGCGTGGACGTGTTTTCAAAGGGCAGCGTGGAGATAGTGGAGCACCGCGTTCTGCCGGGGGAAAAGCTTGACGGGATGCAGCTTAAAAGCCTGCACGGCAACTTCAACGCAGCGGTGCTCGTCAGCGTGGTCGAGCGCGGCGGCGAGGCGTATATACCGAACGGCGATTTTGTGCTGCGCGGCGGCGACAAGCTGAGCATAACCGGCCCCACGCGCGAGCTGAGGAAGCTCTTCACCGCCGTGGGCAAATATAAAAAGCCAGTGAAAAAGGTGCTGATAATGGGCGGCGGAAGGATCGCCGTATACCTGACGACACTTTTGAAGGAGTCGGGCATGAGCGTGACCGTGATAGAGCGCGACAGGGCGCGCTGTGACGCGCTGTGCGACCTCATCCCCGCCGCGACCGTCATCTGCGGCGACGCGACGAAGAGCGACGTGCTTCAGGAGGAGGGCATCCGCGCGGCGGACGCCTTTGTGGCCCTGACCGGCGACGACGGCGACAACATTGTCACGTCCATGTACGCCGGACGCTGCCAGGTCGGCACCATCGTCACGAAGGTCAACCGTGAGCATTTCACGGATATCCTTGAAAGCTCCGGGCTGGACTGCATCGTGTCGCCGAAGGATCTTATCGCGCAGCAGCTCGCGCGCTACGTCCGCGCGATGAGCAACTCCGTCGGAAGCAGCATGGAGACGCTTTACAAGCTGGCAGACGGCAAGGCCGAGGCGCTGGAGTTCACCGTGGGCGACGACTTTGCCTGCGCGGGGCAGACGCTGCGCGAGCTGCGGCTGAAGCCGGGCGTGCTCATCTGCGCCATCATACGCGGCAGCAGGAGCATCATCCCCGACGGCAGCACGCAGATACTCGCCGGGGATCACGCAATCATCGTCTCCGCCGCGGGCAGACTTAAAACGCTCGACGGCATACTTGAGGGGCACGTATGAACGCAAGGATGGTCGCCCGCATTCTGGGCACGGTACTGTTTATTTTTGCCGCCCTGCTGCTCCTTCCGGCGGCGGTGGCGCTCATCTACGGCGAGAGGGTGCTCAACTTCGTCATACCGGCGGCGCTGTCGGCGCTCACGGGCTTTGTGCTGACGCGCTTTACGCCGCATTCGCACGCAATATTTTCACGCGAGGGCTTCACCTCGGTGGGGCTTGCGTGGATATCCATGGGTCTTTTCGGGGCGCTGCCCTTCGTGCTGAGCGGGGATATACCCAATTATATAGACGCGGTGTTTGAGACCGTATCAGGTCTTACGACTACGGGCGCGTCAATCATGAGCAACGTGGAGGGCATGAGCCGCAGCGGCCTTTTCTGGCGCTGCTTTACGCACTGGATAGGCGGCATGGGCGTGCTGGTGTTCATCATGGCGGTCCTGCCCATGGGGGATGAGCACTCCATGCACATCATGCGCGCGGAGGTGCCCGGCCCGACGGTAGGCAAGCTCGTGCCGAAGGCGCGCGACACGGCGCGGATATTATATATCATCTATGCCGCGCTGACCGCGATAGAGACGGTGTTTCTGATGTGCGGCGGCATGAGCTTTTACGAGGCGCTGCTGCACGCCTTCGCCACGGCAGGCACGGGCGGCTTCTCCACCCGCAACGCCAGCATCGCGGCCTTCAACAGTGTGTATATCGAAATGGTCATCGCGGTGTTTCTGATGCTGTTCGGCATCAACTTCAACCTCTACTATTTTGTCATCATAGGGCGGATAAAGGACGCGCTGAAAAGCGAGGAGCTGCACGTGTACCTCGGGCTTATCGCCGGGTGCACGCTGGTCATCGCCATCGGCATCGCAAAGATGTACGGCGGCCTTGCGCAGGGGCTTCGCCACGCGTTTTTCAACACGCTCTCCATAGTCACGACGGCGGGCTTCGGCACGGTGGACTTCGTCCAATGGCCGGCCTACGCGCATTATATATTGGTGCTGCTGATGTTCATAGGCGGCTGCGCGGGCAGCACGGGCGGCGGCCTGAAGCTGAGCCGTGTGATACTGCTGATAAAGACGGCGCTGGCCGACCTTGTGGGCATGCTGCACCCGCGCGAGGTGCGCCGCGTGCAGATGGACGGCAAGCGCGTGGACGAGGGCACGACGAAGGCGGTGTACGGCTTCGCCGCGCTGTATGTGCTGGTGATCCTCGCCGCGGGGCTTATAGTCTCGCTGGACGGATATGACTTCACAACGAACTTCACGGCGGCGCTCTCGTGCATGTCGAATATCGGGCCGGGGCTTTCGCTCATCGGGCCGACAGGGAACTTCGCGATATTTTCCCCGTTTTCAAAGGTGGTGCTGACCGTCGTGATGCTGCTGGGGCGGCTTGAGATATACCCGCTGTTCATGCTGGCAAGCCCGCTGCTGTGGAAAAAGAGATAAAAAAAGGAACTGCAAGCTATGAATCACAGAATGGTCGCCCGTATTCTGGGGCAGGTGCTGCTCATCCTCGCCAGCCCCTCGTTCTGGAAGAGGAAGTGACGGAGCAGGCATGGCATATGCCGCGAAAACCGCCGAAAAGGCGAATATCGCCTATTGACAAATCGCGCGGCGTTTTTATGCGCGCTTATCACAGGGAGGTATTGATGTGACTGCAAAGCTGAGAGACTTGTTTATAGGAAAACCGCTTAGCGACGATCAGCTCAGCGGCGAGAAGTTCAGGGTGCTGTGGGGACTGCCTATATACTCGAGCGACACCATCTCCTCCGTCGCCTACGCGGGGGAAGAGGTGCTGGTGGTGCTGCTGCCCGTGCTGGGGCTTATGGCGACGCACACGCTGGTCTATGTCATGTGCGCGATAATCGCGCTGCTTCTGATACTGGTGTTCTGCTACAGGCAGACTATAGACGCCTATCCGCAGGGGGGCGGCGCGTACATCGTCGGCGCGGACAACCTCGGCGAGATACCGGGGCTTGTGGCGGCGTCGTCGCTGACGGTGGGCTATATCCTCACCGTGGCGGTGTCGAGCTGCTCCGGCGCGGCGGCTGTCGTGTCGGCCTTCCCGGCGCTGGGCGCGTACAAGGCGTGGATAGCCTTCGCCATCGTGTGCCTGCTGACCTGGGGCAACCTGCGCGGTATGCGCGAGTCGGCGGTGATGTTCGGCGTGCCGACGTACTTTTTCATTCTGTCCATACTCGTTCTTATAATCACGGGCTTCGTGCGCGCGGCGCTGGGCTATGAGCCGCCCGCCCCGGCGGCCGTGGCGGAGACGGCGGGGGACATGACGCTGTTCCTTCTTCTGCACGCGTTCGCCTCCGGCTGCACCGCGCTGACCGGCGTCGAGGCCGTCAGCAACGGCGTGCCCTCCTTCCATGAGCCGTCCGCCAAGAACGCCAAGCTCGTGCTCAGCCTCATGGCGGGCATAGTCGGCGTGACCTTCATAAGCGTGGCCGTGTTGACGGATATTTACCACGTTGTTCCCGAAAACGGCATGACCGCAATCGCCTGCCTTGCCGCGGCGGTGTTCGGCAGCGGCAGCGTGTGGTTCCACATCTTCCAGATTGCCACGGTCGTGATACTCTCTCTGGCGGCGAACACCGCCTATGCCGGGATGCCGCTGCTGCTGGCGATGGTCGCGCACGACGGGTATATGCCCCTCCGCTACACCCAGCGCGGCGCGCGGCTGAACTTCTCAAACGGCGTGCTGCTGATATTCTTCTCCGCCTCCGCGCTCATCTTCCTCTTCAACGCCGACACGCACACCCTTCTGCCGCTGTACGCCACGGGTGTGTTCGTGTCCTTCACGATATCTCAGGCGGGTATGTTCGTGCGCTGGACAAAGACGCGGCCCGCCGGGTGGAAGCACAGGGCGGTCATAAACGCGCTGGGCACCGTGATATGCGCGGTGGTGTGCCTTGTCATCGCCGTCACGCGCTTCACGGAGGGCGCGTGGGTGGTCGTTATCATCATCCCGGCCTTCGTGTACACGATGCTGCGCATAAAGCGGCACTATAACCGCGTGGCGGACGACCTGCGGATATCCTCCGCGGAGGAGGCGCGGCAGTTCCTCGGCAGCGTCAAGCCCGGCCGCGTGATACTGCCCGTGCAGACGATAAACCGTTCGTTCATAAAGACGCTGGACTGCGCGCTGGGCTGCGGCTTTGAGGACATAGAGCTTTACAACGTCTCTGCCGACGTGGAGAGCGCGCAGCGCCTCCAGAAGCAGGTGGAGGAGCTTGGCCTTGGGCTGCGCTTTGTTTACGACGTCACGCCCTACCGCAACACGAACGAGGTGCTTCTGCGGCACGTCTACAGCGAGGCGCAGAAGCTTGAAGAGCACCAGAGCCTGACAGTGATGATGGGCGCGCTGGTCGTGACGAACCCGGTGAAAAAGCTGCTGCACAACCAGACGACGCAGCGCCTGACGGCAAAGCTGGAAAAATACCGCAACGTGAACGTGTTCACCGTGCCGTACATAGTGTAAAAAAAGGCGCGCCCGAATACGAATACAAACAGCCGCTCATGCTGTGAGCGGCTGTTCAGCTTGTCAAAAAAAGCCTCGCAGAGTTTCGCGTCCGCAGACGCGAAAGCAGTATTATACGTTTTCTGCCGCGACATGTGCGTGGCGGAAAACACTTTGCGCGGAGTGAGCGTCGAATTGTCCGCTATCAGCGGACAACAGAGGCGCAGAACGCAGCGAAGCTTTCTCGAAAAAGCGGCAAAGCCACTTTTTCGACAGTCTAAACAGCCGCTCATACTGTGAGCGGCTGTTGAATTTTTTACCGGGGTATAGTAATATAGTTCAGAGAAAAAGGGGGCGCGGCGATGGACGAACGCACGGCGGAAAATATATGTACGCCGCGGCGCGCTGAAATGGGAGGAACGACGATGAATAAAATTGAGCAGGGCGGACGGCTGGATTCCAACATGATAAAGCTCATCGCCATTATCGCAATGACGGTGGATCACATCGCGTGGGCGGTGTTTCCGGGGTACCCGGCCGCGCCGCTGCCGGTCGTGATGCACCTGATAGGGCGCATCACCTGTCCGGTGATGTGCTACTTCATCGCGGAGGGCTTTCACTATACGCGGGATGTGCGCAAGTACACGGCGCGGCTGTTCATATTTGCCGTGATCTCGCACTTTGCGTACATATTCGCGTCCAACGACTATGTGGACTGGCACTCGTTCATCCCGTTTTATTACGGGAGCGTGCTGAACCAGACGAGCGTGATGTGGTCGCTGGCGTGGGGGCTGGTCATGCTGCGCGCGGCGAACAGCGAAAAGCTCAGCCAGGGCGCGAAGGTCGCGGCGGTGCTGCTCATCTGCCTTGTCAGCTTCCCCGCGGACTGGAGCTGCATCGCGGCGCTGTGCGTGATGGCCTTCGGCATGAACCGGGGCAAGTTGCGCGCACAGGCGTTCTGGCTGGTGCTGTACACGGCGATGTACGCGGCGGTGTATTTCTTCGCGCTGGACAGGCTGTACGGGCTGATACAGATGGGCGTTGTGCTGGCGCTGCCGGTCATCGCGCTGTACAACGGCCAGCGCGGCAAGAATGCGCGCGTCAACCGCTTCATGAAGTGGTTTTTCTATATTTATTACCCGGCGCATCTTTTCGTGATAGGGCTGCTGTCTGTGCGGTGACGGGATAGCGCGCGGCGTGAAAGGGGAGAGACGAAGAGCAAAAATATGCCGCCGCGGCATGGCGGCGGGAAGCGGCGCAGTGACGCCGGAAAAAATAACACAGGCAAAGATAAAAACGCAACGCATACTCATTCGTATGCCAGAGCCGGTAGGTAGCCCGGCCGTCCTGTCTGCACAGGGTAAGTAACCTGCCCCTCCGGGTTGTCCGTTCTTTGCGGAATGATTCAGGAGGGTATTATGGAAGAAATAAGCGTAACGTTGACAGTACTGTTTGAAGCGCCGTTCTGGGTCGGCGTGGTAGAGCGCGTCGAGGACGGGCGGCTGTCTGCCTGTAGGATCGTTTTCGGCGCGGAGCCGAAGGACTACGAGGTGTGGGAGTACGTCCTGCGCAGCTACACCGGGCTGAAATTCAGCCCGGCGGTGGAGGCCGCGCGGAAGCCGGCCGCCGGTGATCCGAAGCGCCGCAGGCGCGAGGCGGAGCGGCTGATGCGCGGCGCGGGCATTGGCACGAAGTCGCAGCAGGCGCTTGCCGCGGCGCGCGAGGAGACGAAAACCGAGCGCCGAACGCGAAGCCGCGCCGAACAGGAGGCGGAAAAACAGCGCCGCTTCGACCTCCGCCAGCAGAAGCGGCGGGAGAAGCACAAGGGGCACTGAACAAATCAAAAACTGCCGTCGGCATCGCGCCGACGGCAGTTAGTTATGGGGAAAAACATGAGCTTCGGACTTTCGGCCTGTGCCTCCGCGCTGAGCTGCCATGCAGCGACCCGGCAGGAGAGGCACTGTTCATTGCCGTTACTCTTCTATCTTTTTGGAAATGCAGGCGCAGACGATTGCACTGATGCCTTCAAGTATAAACACGATGCCGACCGTCACACCGATAGCGACGACGCTTATCCAGGGATCCATCATGCAGACGAAGCCGCCTATGATCAGCAGAATGCCGATCGCCAGCACCCAGCCCCATGAGCGGACGCCGAGAGCGCGTAGGTCAAACGCGCTTACGAATCTTGATATACCGGAAAACAGCAGCCAGACCGTGAACAGGAACGGGAGCGACAGCATCGTGAACCACTGATTGAACAGCAGAAACATTGACATGATAACGGTCAGCACGCCGTCCAGCAGCAGCCAGCCAGAGCCTATCATCAAGCCGCTCGTTCCGGCGAACACCACGATCTCAATGATGCCGGACACCAGCATGAACAAGCCGAGCAGCAGACCTGCCGAGAGAACGGCGATGTCCTGATTGCACAAGCAGTATATACCGGCGGCGATAAGCAGCGCGCCCGCCGCGATATTAAGAATTCTAAAGGATTTTGTACTCATTATTGAACCCTCTCTTCGTTTTGGAGCATATTTGCTGCTCCGCTTTTCTCTTCTCGATAATTATTTTACTCATTTCGCATAAAAGCGCAACGAGCCGGCAGTACAATATAGAAAAAGCGACTTGTGCGGACAGCACAAGCCGCGGGGAGAAGCGCGGGCGCGGGGAGGCGGGGGTGATGGTAGGGGGATGCCGCACGAGGCGAGAATATCACCGCCCTGCGCTGGACGGAACAGGGAATATGGTGATCAGCGCGATTTCGACGAAAATGGTCTGAACTTTCAAGCCACATAAGCGCAGAAAAAGTCCTGAAATCTTGCAATTTCAGGACTTTGGTGGTTGCGGGGGAAGGATTTGAACCAACGACCTCCGGGTTATGAGCCCGACGAGCTACCAGCTGCTCTACCCCGCGATATTCATTTAGCTTATATATATTAGCACACGCGGCGGCAGAAGTCAATACCTAGAAGAAAAGTTTTTCTCGACAAAATGCGGCGATATGCAAATGCGGCGCTGTGCGGCAGGGCAAAGCAGCCCCGGCAGCAGCGGCGGGCGAAAGCCCGCGCTGGGCAGACAAAAAAGAACTTACGCCGCAAAGAAACAGGACAGTAGGAAACACATGGGCGTAAGCCCGCGCGAGGCAGGAAGAAAGAACTAATGCCGCAAAGAATCCGGCCAGCAGGAAACGCACGGTGAAAGACGAGCGGCGGCAGGGAGAGCTTGAAAGGACGCAAAGCAGCGCTGGGTGGGAACAGATAACGTGCCGGGAGGAAAGTCGAAGCGGCGCTGTGCAACAGCGCCGCAATAAAACCTACGTATCAAAACAGACCGCCGCAGAGGCCTTGACGTGTCAAGGCTTCTGCGGCGAAGTTCACATTATTCGACTCACGCGGTAAAAGGGGTCACTTTTCCGCGTCCGGGGCGGGGCTGACCTTCACAAGCACGCGCTCCACCCGGCGGCCGTCCATGGACAGCACCGTGACGGTGAGGTTGCGGAAGGTGAAGCTGTCGCCCTCCTGCGGGAAGCCGCCGAACATCTCAAGCGTCCAGCCGCCGACGGTGTTGCTCTCGGCGTCAAAATCGTTTTCATTGATGCCGACAAGCTCCAGAAAGTCCGAAAGCACCATGGAACCGTCCAGCTCATACTCGCTGTCGGTATGCTGAACGACCTCCGGCTCGACCGTGTCGCTCTCATCCCAGATGTCGCCGACGATCTGCTCAAGCACATCCTCCATCGACACAACGCCCAGCGTGCCGCCATACTCGTCGGAGACGACGGCGAGGTGCTGCTTGGCCTTGCGAAGCTGCGCGAGAACCGCGGGGAGCTTCATCGTCTTATAGACATAGCACGGCTGCATGAGCAGCTTGCGGATGTCGGCATGGCCGTTGTCCGCCATGGCCTTGAGGAAATGGTTGAGGTAGAGAATGCCGATGATATTGTCGATACTGCCCTCATACACGGGCAGACGGGTATAGGGCGCATCCTCGACAATGGCGAGGATATCGTCCCAATCGTCCTCGATATCTATGGCCTGAACGTCCACGCGCGCCGTCATGACGTCCATGGCGGAGGTCTCGGAAAAGTCTATGGCGGCCTGAACAAGCTCAGACTGATCCTCGTCGAGCACATCCTCGTCCTCGGCGGTCTCGATAATGGACTGGAGCTCCTCCACGGCCTCATCTGCGCTGTCGGCGGAGCCGTCGGGCTTCATGCCCATGGTGATGAGCTTGATGAGCATGACGACGACCCACACGAGCGGGTAGAAGATGATCATCATGCCGCGCACGGCGTAGGCATTCTTGAGGGCCGTGCTGTTTGCGTTCTGCTTGGCGGTGATCTTGGGCATGGTCTCGCCGAAGATTATGACGAGAAGCGTGATAGCCACGGTGGACACCCACGCGTAACCGTCGCTGCCGGTGATGAGAATGACGGCGACTGATGCCAGCGAGGATGAGCCGATATTTGCAAGATTGTTGCCGATGAGGATGGCGCTGAGCGCATCGTCAAAATGCTCCGCAATATACACGGCGGCGCGGGCACGCCTTGAGCCGGCGTCGCGCGCGTTTTCGAGGCGGAGAAGATTGCAGGAGGAAAATGCCATCTCCGACGCGGAGCAGAAGCTTGAAAGGCACAGGCACAGGAAAATGCCGGCGAACACAAGAACATCGGAAAACGTCACTGAGCGCCGCCCCCTTCCTCATTATCGGGAATAAGGCTGACCTTCAGCCGGAGAATACGGTTATGCGCCATTTCGGAAACGGTGACCTTCAGCCGGTGATAGGTAAAGCTGTCACCGGGCTTCGGAATGGCCGTGAACTGCTCATAAGCCCACTCGCCCATGAGCGTGTTGACAAGCTCCTCATCGCCCTCCGGATCCTCATAGCCGAAAAGCTCAAGCACGTCGCTGACGGACTCGTCGGCGTCCACGATATAGCTGCCGTCGGGCTGGAGCACGACAGGCTCCTCCACGACGTCCTCCTCATCCCAGATCTCACCGACGAGCTCCTCCAATATATCCTCGACCGTGACGATGCCCAGCGTGCCGCCGTAATTGTCGGTGACGACGGCCATGTTGAGCTTGCGGCGGGACATGATTGGCAGAAGCTCATCTATATTCGTACTGTGATGGACGAAGTACGCCTCATCCAGCAGCGGGCGGATATCCAGCGAGTTGCCCTGCCGGAGGTAGGCCTTGATAAAGGTGCGGATCTGGAGGATGCCGATGATATTGTCGATGCTGCCCTCATACACAGGCAGGCGGCTGTGCGGCTGATCCTTGATATAGGCGAGGATATCCTCATGACTTGACGAAATATCCACCGCGGCGAGATCGACGCGCGGCGTGAGCACGCTTTCAACGGTGACGTCCCCGAACTGGAGCGCGGAGGAGATAAGATCCCCCTGTTCCTCGTCGAGACTGCCTTCCTCCGTCATGTCCTCTATTATATCGTAGATCTCATCCTCGGTGACGGAGGCCTCGGCCTCGCCATGCGTGAGGCGGGCGGCGGCCTGACCTATCGCCGTGAGCAGGCTTGACAGGGGGCCGAACACCTTCATGAAAAATATGAGCACCCCGGCGCAGCCTTTAGCGAAGCGCTCCGGGTACTTTTTCGCCACGCTCTTCGGGAGCATTTCCCCGGCGAAGAACACGACGATGGTGGTGATTATCGTACTGAGAGACACAAAGCTGAGCCCCCACAGCCGCGTGACGGCCACGGTGACGACAGAGGCGATGGAAATATGTACGATATTGGTTCCGATAAGGATAGTGCTGATTGCACGGTCAAAATTATCCATCACGTAAAGCGCACGCTTTGCCTTCGCGTCGCCGCGCTCAGCGGCGGCCTTAATCTTGCTGTGCGACGCGGACGCGATAGACGTCTCCGCGACGGCAAAATACATGGCGCAAAGCAGCAGCAATACGGATATTATCCACGGCAATCGACTGCCATCATCCATTGTTGGATTTCCAACTCCTTTTTTATAAAATTAACCCATAGTATAGCATATACCCCGGCTTGTGTCAATATTACCCTCGATCGACAAGGGCGCGGCACGTTTTGACGGGCAGAAAACACCTATACATCCGCGAGAACCGGGGAAATATGTTGCCGCCCGCTCAGGAGAAGAGCGCGTCATAATCATACGCGGTGTAGAAGCCGTATATGCGCGTAAAGTAATCGCGGTAGTTATCCCGCGTGAGGCGGTGCGCATCCGAGGCCATGCACTCAAGCATCCAGGAATTGACGCGGCTGTCATAGTGGATATAGTCCTTATAGCGGTCAAAGTCCGTGACAAGGCCGAACTCGTCCATGAAGGAGAAGAGATGGATGTTATCGCACTCGAGCATGAGCTCAACAGCGAGCTGCTGCGCTTCAAGCTGGCGCTCAAGCGTGCCGAGACGCTGCTGCTTATCCCAGTAATAGACGCTGAACGGCGGGAAGAAGAGATAGAACTCTATCTGGGGATTGGCGCGCGCGGTCTCAAGAATGTTCTGCGTGATGTTGCCGGTGACGAGTTCGGCGTCCGCGGCGGTCATATGCAGCGTCTCATCAGAGGCATCAGGGCGGGAATAGGTCGCAAGGATGATATCCCGGCCATAGGGCTGATCGGGCGTATCCCAGAAGCTGTAGTCGTCAAAGCTGGTGGTCTTGTTCCCGGCGAGGGTATAGCTCACGGTGTCGAGCGAGGTCTTGAAAATGCTCTTATTGAAGAGGTACTTCACATCGTTGAGCGGATTGTTGTCGTAGAGAAAGCTGGGATAATCGTCGGCGTCATAGCTCATCATGTCCTTGTCGGAGATGAGATTGTCGCAGTCGATATCCATGACGATGAGGCGGATATCACTGTTGGCCTTTATGGCGGCGCGATCGTTCAGGTCAAGCTCCTTGCTGCTTGCGCCGGAGAAGGGCACCTTCACGGAATGTGTGCCGAAAAGCGCGTCCAGCTCAGAGCTTTTGAAGTTTTCGCACAGGCTGTTGCCGGTGATGACGGCGTCATAGTCGAAGTGCTTGATGATGCCGTCGTTCTGATAACGCTGATAGAATATGTCATACTGGAGGAAGGGAAGCGGCGCGTGGTAATGGAAGAAGGGGTCGATGACCACGGTCACGGAGCCGAGCAGCACAAGCGCGGCGGCAAACAGGGAGACAAAGCACACGACCCATTTTTTGAAGCTCATATTCGTCCGCCCCCTTTAGAAGTTGAAATACAGAAACGCGCTGACGGTGCCGAAGGAGAAGATGCACCAGACGAGCAGAATGAGCACGCCGATGAGCGCGAGCGGGCGCGGCTGAAGCCGCTGCATCTTTTCATACGCGTTTTTCGGCACGAGCACGATGAACATGCACACGGCGAGGAAAAGCAGCATCATCATGGGTGGCCAGTAGACAAAGCGGCCGATGAACGGAAGCTTCGACAGGGGCAGCATGACCTCCGTGAGCTGGAAGCCGCTGTAGATATCCGGGTGCACGGGGCCGAAGTCGAAGCTGAATATGCGCCCGATGACGGAAAACGCCTGACCGAGACTGTCCGCGCGGAAGATGATGAAGCCGAGGTTGATGAAAAGGAAGGTGATAAACCAGTTCAGCGCCTTGGGGATGCGTGCAAAGACGCGCTTGCCCCAGCGCGTGAGGACGCAGAAAAGCCCGTGCAGCGCGCCCCAGCACACATACGTCCAGCCCGCGCCGTGCCAAAGGCCGCTGAGCAGGTAGACGATCATGATGTTGAGATAGGTGCGCGCCTCGCCCCGGCGGCTGCCGCCGAGGGGGATATAGATATACTTCGTGAGAAAGCGCGTGAGGGTGATGTGCCAGCGCTTCCAGTGGTCAAGAATGGTGAGCGCCTTATAGGGCGAGTTGAAGTTCTGCGGCAGGTCGATATTGAACATTTTGCCGAGGCCGATGGCCATGTCGCTGTAGCCGCTGAAATCAAAGTACATTTGCAGGGTGTAGGACAGCATGACGATGAGACAGTTCGTGCTGTCCATGACGTTCCAGCTTCCGTAGGCAATGTAGCTGTAGCCCATGAGAACGGCGCGGTTGAGGTTGTCGGCAATGAGCACCTTCTTGGCCAGACCGATGGCGAAGATGTACACGCCGCGCGCGAAATTTTCACAGTTGAAGTGCTTGCGCGAATCGTCCTGAAGCTGAGGGACAAGCTCGTCATGGGTGACGATGGGGCCGGCGATAAGCTGGGGGAAGAAGGTGACGAAGCAGGCATAGTCGAGCAGGGAGCAGTCCTTCACCTCGCCGTTAAAGGCGTCCACGACAAAGGATATCTGCTGGAAGGTGAAGAAGCTGATGCCGAGCGGAAGCATGACATGCCGAAGCGTCCAGTCGGAGCGGAAAATGGAATTGACCGTCTCGGCAAAGAAGTCGTAATACTTGAAGTAAAACAGCACGCCGAGGTTGACGGCCACGGCGGCGAGCTTCGCGGCGCGGCGCAGCTTATCCCCGGATATGGCGGCAGAGAGCCTGTAGAACCCGTAGTTGACAAGCACGCTGGAGACGATGAGGATGAGGTATTTGGGCGTGTTCGCGCCGTAGAACCACAGCGACATGCCGAGAAGAAATATGAGCGCGGCGCGCTTCCAGCCGGCGCGGTTGAGCAGGAAATAGCCCGCCAGACACAGCGGCAGAAAGCCGAGCACGAATATGTATGAGTTGAAGAGCATGGAACTATCCTTTCAGAAGCGGGACATAAGACACATTAAACTATATTCTACTATATTTCCCGCCGCAACTCAACATAAAAACGTAAAATTACGCCCTGAACATGCGTTCAAGGCGTAAAGCAACGTGTAAAAAAGCCTCGCAGAGTTTCGCGTCTGCAGACGCGAAAGCAGTATAATCTGTTTTCTGCCGCGACATGTGCGTGGCAGAAAACACTTTGCGCGGAGTGAGCGTCGAATTGTCCGCTGTCAGCGGGCAACTGAGGCGCAGAACGCAGCGAAGCTTTCTCGAAAAAGCGGCAAAGCCACTTTTTCGACAGTTTTACGGAAATATTACATGACGATGGCCTTTTTCGGGCAGGCCGCGGCGCAGGCGCCGCAGGCGACACAGTCGTCATAGCTGCACTTCCACGTCTTTGCGGCGCGATCGACCTCAAGCGCGCCCTGCGGGCACTTTCTGGCGCAGAGGGTGCAGTGGACGCATTTAGCCTCGTCGCAGACGGGCTTGCCGTCGTCTCTGGGGGAGACGGCGCTCTCCGCAGGAGCAGGGCTTGCGGCACCCGCGGCCGGGGCGGCGGGCTTGGGCGCGGCAGGCTTCCTCGCGGGGCGGATGTGACTGCCGGTGACGAGAAGGTCCTCCTCCTTCGTGGCTACCATGTGATAGTCGCCGGTGAACTCGATCGCCTTGGTGCTGCAAAAATCGGCGCAGGTGGCGCAGAACGTGCAGGAGCCGAGGTTGAAGGTCAGCGTTATCCTGTCGCCCTCCTCGAGCTTTTCCACCGTGCGGGTGATGGCGCTGCCTGCGCAGACGCGCTCACACATGCCGCAGCCGATGCACTTGTCCGCGTGATAGACGATGCGGCCGCGGTAGTTCGGGGCGGCCTCGCTGGGGACGGCGGGGTACATCGCGCAGCTGGTCTTGCTGAAAAGCTGGCTTATGGCCTCTTTAACAAACGGGAAATCCATTATTTCTGCCCCCTTTTCTCCGAAAGCAGCTTCGCGGCGAGCGCAAGCCCGTCAATGACGGCCTCGGGCTTCGGCGCGCAGCCGGCGACGTCCACATCGACGTGCACATACTTGCTGAGCGGGCCGGCCACGGAGTAGCTGCCCTTGAAAACGTTGCCCGACTGCGGGCAGGAGCCCATGGTGACGATGCACTTCGGCTCCGGCACCTGCTCTATCGCGCGCAGCACGCGCGGGAGAGACTGCTTCGTCACGGGGCCGGTCACGACGACGATATCCGCATGGCGCGGGGAACCGGTCAGCTTGAAGCCGAGGCGCTCCGCGTCATAGCGCGGCGTGAGCACGCTGACAAGCTCGATGTCGCAGCCGTTGCAGGAGCCGGCGTTGATATGGAACAGCCACGGCGACTTGCCGGTGCTTTCGGCAATGAGTTTTTTGAACATATTCGCCCCTCCTTACAGACCGTACCATGCGAGGACAAGGCTGATGACAGCCAGCCCCGTCACGACGGTCCAGTAGTACTTGAAAACCTGCTCTATCTTGAGCCTTGCAGTGACGGCGTGGACAAGGGAGACGGTGACGGCGGTGACGGCAAGGCAGACGAGGAACATGACGAGCGCGGCGAAGAGGATACCGAGGCCGCCCGCGGCGCCGCCGGAAAGACCCAGAAGCGACGAGAGCGCCGCCGCGCCGCCGCCCATGCCACCGAGGAAAAGCGCAGTGAAGAGGCTGGTCATGGTGAGAAGCTTGATGCTGTGGCAGAGCTTATACACCGCAAGCGGCGCGCCGCTGTACTCGGCCAGAAGCCCCTCGCAGATCTCCGTTTCGGCCTCGGCCGTGTCGAAGGGGTGGCTGCCCGTCTCGCCGGGGATGATGAGAAGGAAGGCGAGTGCGGCGGGGATGAGGCTGGCGTGGGTGATGAGACTGCCGTTTTCAAGCTGGTACTCGGCGATCCTCGTGAACGAGAAGGTGACGGAATCGCCCCCGGCGACCTTGCCCACGGCCAACAGCACCAGCACAAGGGGAAGCTCACACGAGATGACGGTGACCATTTCGCGGCTGAGCCCGACGCCGGCATAGGGCGAGCCGGAGGCCGCGCCGCCGAGCATCACGGACATGGCCGGGATGAGCAGCAGGTAGAGGATGACGATGATATCCGCCATGCCGGAGAAGGCCGCCCAGCCGTGGATGGGGATGAAAAGCTGCAAAACCACGAGCGCGGCCAGCCCCACGAGGGGCGCGGCGAGAAAGACCGTCTTTGACGCGGCGGCGGGGAGAATGGTCTCCTTGCCGCAGAGCTTGAAGAAGTCATAAAAGGGCTGGAGAACGGGCGGGCCGACGCGCTTCTGCATCTTGGCGACCAGCTTGCGGTCGATACCGGTGAGAAGCATACCGGCCAGAAAGCAGAACAGGAAGCCGGGGAAAATCAGAATGTAGCCGAGATATTGCAGGGCAGTCAAAACCAATGTCATACTTCCCACCTCCTTAAAGAACTATCTGGATGAACACTATCGCAAGCGACAGCGCCACAGCCGCCCACAGGGCATAGTCGTTGACGACGCCGCTGTGCAGCCTGTGCATGAAGTCGAAATAGTGCCGCCAGTTATGCTTGAAGCCCCAGAAGAGGTCGCCCCCGCCGACCTGGGAGTAGACGCTCTCTTCGCCGCCGAAGAAGAGGTCGTACTTGGCCTCGACGGCTTCGCCGCGGCTCTGGCTGACGCAGTCATAGCGCGCGGATACGGCGACGATGGTGACGGCGAGAAGCGTGATGCACAGCACCAGCAGCCACGACACGGGACTCCAATATCCAACCTGCGTGAACGACACGGTGGCGACGATGGGCAGATCCTCACCCATGACAGTGGCGGCGTAGCCGGTGCCCATCATGGCGTCGATATACTGCACGACGCTGAACGCGGCGCGCGCGGCAGGCTCCGTCACGAAGCGGGTGACGAAGCTGGGGAAG
Source organism: uncultured Eubacteriales bacterium (assembly GCA_900549865.1). Lineage (GTDB taxonomy): Bacteria > Bacillota > Clostridia > Oscillospirales > Oscillospiraceae > Limivicinus. The sequence goes on along the minus strand of URPU01000015.1, from coordinate 10,910 downwards.
AGCCCAGTGGCGACGCACAGCACGGCGAAGATGCACATGGCGATGATCATGCCGGGCCTGACCTCGGTGACGTTTTCAAACTTCGCCGGGAGCCGCCCGAAGAACACGGACTGGCTGACCTTGACAAAGGAGGCGAGAGTCAGCACGGAGGTGACGAGCGCGATGACCGTCACGAGGAGGAAGCCGATATTGCCCGTCTCCGCGGCCTTCTCATACGTGGCCTGGTAGATCATCCACTTTGAGGCGAAGCCATTGAAGGGGGGCAGACCGCTGATGGAGAACGCGCCGACGAGGAACAGTCCCGTCGTCCACGGCATTTTCTTTGAAAGGCCGCCAAGCTCGTCGAGGTCGGTGGTGCCGGTCTGATAGAGCACCGCGCCCGCGGCAAGGAACAGAAGCCCCTTGAAAAGCGTGTGGTTCATGGCGTGATAAAGCCCGGCGGAGAAGCCAAGCCCCGTGCACAGACCCACGGCCGTCAGCACATAGCCTATCTGCGAAATGCTGTGGTAGGCGAGAAGGCGCTTGAAGTCATGCTGGGCAAGCGCCATCGTCACGCACACGAACATGCTCACACTGCCCACGAACACCAGAAGGAACTGGAACGAGCCGAGCCCCATGGTCTGGAACAGGAAGTAGGTCAGGCGTATGATGCCGTAAATGCCGGACTTCGTCAGCACGCCGGAGATGAGCACGGATATGGACGCGGGGGCCGCGCCGTGCGCGTCGGCGGCGAGGGGATGGAAGGGCACGATGAAGGCCTTTGTGGAGAAGCCTATGTACAAAAGCGCGAAGGCCAGCTTCGTGGAGTTATTGATGTTGCCGGGAACGAGCGCGGAGAGCTGGGCGAAGTTGAGCGTGTGAAGCTGCGCGTAGAGCATGATGATGCCCACGAGCACGCAGGTCGAGCCCATGCAGCCCACGACCATATACTTGAACGCGGCCTCAAGCGCGCCGTGCGCCTTGTTGCGGAAGGCCGTCAGCGCGACGGCGGCGAAGGTGAGGATCTCCACCATGATGAACATGTTGAAGATATCGCCCGTGAGCACAAGGCCCATAACGCCGCCCGCGAGCATGAGGAAGAGCGTGTAGTACTGCGGCACATTGTCGTCATGATCCATGTACTGAAGCGAGTACACGCACGAGACGAACACCGCCGCGGAGATAAGAAGCCCGAAAAACAGGCTGAGCGCATCGACCTCAAGCGCGATGCCGATGGCATAGCCGCCCGCAATGGAGCGCGAGCCCATCCAGTAGGCGATTATCTCGCCCTGAAGGAAAACGGGCTTTATGAGCGCGATCATGCACGCGAGAGACGCGGAGACGGCGAGGAAGGCGACGGTATTTCTGAACGCCTTGCTTTTACCGAACATGACGATGAGAAACGCGCCGAGGAAAAGCACCATTATGGAGTAGACCGGGAAGTGGTGATAGTCAAAAAAGCTCATCCTCTCAGCCTCCTTATCTCGCGCGTGTCAATGGTGCCGTAGCTCTCCTCAAGCTTCATCACGAGGGCGAGGGCCATTGCCGTGGTGCACGCGCCGATGACGATGCTCGTCAGCGTGAGCGCCTGCGGGATGGGATCGACGAACCAGCTTGCGGCTGTCAGCTCACCGGGGGTGAAGATGGGGGCGGTGCCGCCGGGGTTGAAGCCGATGGAGATGATGAGAAGGTTCACGCCGTAGTCGGTGATGCCGAGGCCGATGACGGTCTTGACGAGGTTATACTTGGTGATGATGGTGTAAAAGCCGAGGGCAATGAGGAAGAAGGACGCGATATAGTTGAACAGTATCATATCTTGCACCTCATTTCTTGTTGTCTACGTCGCGCGCGGACAGCAGGCCCAGCATGGAAAGACTGAGCACGCCGACGCCGCACAGCACGTTGAGGCCGACGGCCTCATCCATCCACGCGATGGTGCCGGAGCTGATGAGATCGCCGATATTGCCGTTTTCAAAGGCAACGTTCTGGCAGAACTGCGCGCCGAACACGACGCCGAGCATCGCAATGGCGATATAAAGCGTGACGGCGAGACCCTCCGTCCGGCGCAGAAGCTCCACGTTCAGCGCGCGGCAGGTCGCCTCATACCCGTGGCCGAGGTAGATGAGGATGATAATGGCGGTCATGAGCACGCCGCCCTGGAAGCCGCCGCCCGGAGAGATGTGGCCGTGGAGAATGATATAGAACACGTACACCAGCGCAAGCGGCAAAACCATGTCGCAGCCGCAGCGCTGTATGATGCGCTTTATGACGATATTATTCTTCTTTTCCATCGCTGCCGCCCTCCTTCTTTTCCTTTATGCCGTTATAGATGATGACGGACGAACCGGCCACGGCCGTGATGAGGATGAACGCCTCGCCCATGGTGTCATAGCCGCGGAAGTCAAAGACGATGGATGTGACGTCGTTGACGGCGTGCGTTCTGTCAAGGTTCTGCTGCACGATGGCCGCTGCCGCGCCGTCGGCCGCGGTGTCGTCATAGGCGGCGGGGTTTTGCTGAAGCTCGTACACCGAGGGGGCAGCCGACGCGCCGTCATAGGTGCGGGGCATACGCGCCATGGTGATGCTGGCGTAAACGCCCGCGAAGAGGAACACGCCCATGGAGACCCAAGTGAGGAATTTCTTCATTTGTCGTCGCCTCCTCTTATCTTTTTGAGAGTGACGATGAATATGAGCGGGCTGAGCGCCGCGCCGACGGCGGCCTCGGATATGGCGACGTCGGGCGCGTGCATCACGAGGAAGGACGCGGCGACGAAAATGCCCGTTGCGCCCAGCGCGACGACGGAGCTGAGAAGCTTCTTGCAGGAGCTGGCGATGATGGCGCACACGACGACGCCGGAGACCGTGAGAATGTCCAAGACAACAAGCAGGTTATTCATCGAAATCCCTCCTGTAATCGTCGATTTCCATTTTCTTTTCGGGGCGGATACCGGCCTGATACGCGCCCTTTGCAATGGCGTGCGCGCCGACGGGGTTCGTGGTGAGGACAAGCGCGACGATGACGCAGACCTTCACCGCCGTGGCGGGGCTGCCCATGATGAAGACGGCGTACAGCAATCCGCCCAGACCCACGCCGATAACGCCCATGGTGGTGATGCAGGTGCTGGCCTGCATACGGCAGAAGGTGTCGGGCATTTTCAGGATGCCCAGCGTGCCGGCAAGCGCGAAGAACGCGCCCACGGCGATGAGAACGTCAATGATTATCCTCAGCATGGTAAAGCCACCTCCCCTTATCGAGATATCTGCCGACGAGCATGGTGTTGATGATGCCGAGCATGGCGCTGATGATGGCGATGTCAAGGTATATCCCCCTGCCGCTGTACAGCGAGAAGAGCACCATTGCGCAGGCCACGCATATATCCGCGGCGTCCGCGGCGACCATTCTGTCCGCCGCCGTCGGGCCCTTTGCCAGCCTGTAGAGATTCATTATTGCCAAAAGGCCGAAGAAAACGGCAAAAACGATCATATCTGTCATTTCCATATCCTCCTTAGCCATCTTTCCATGCGGCCCTTTATGACCTCGCCGGCCTCTGCGCCGTCACAGGTCACGTCGATCCAATGGATGTAATAGTACATCTGCCCGTCCTCCTCGGTGATATCCATGGTGATGGTGCCGGGGGTGAGGGTGATGCAGTTTGCAAGCTGCGCCTGCGCGTAGTTGCCCTCAAGCTCGACGGGAACCTTGACAAGGCCGGGGTTCACGTTTTTGCAGCCGCCGTAGCAGCGCTTGGCCATGTCCCAGTTCGCCTTGAGCAGCTCCCACGGGAAGATGATGAGCGTATATACAAGCCCGGTGAAGAGCCGGACGGGGTTGAAAAAGCGGAAGGCTCTTTCATGAATGAAAAATCTTGCCGAAAACAGGGCCACGGCGAGACTGACTATCGCGCCGGCGGCCAGCTCCTGCGCGGAAAAGCTCCACGTGAGCAGTATCCAGAACAGGTAGCAGATGACGAAGGTGCTCAGTACGGCGGGGAATTTCGTTTTTTGCAAGAGAAAACCTCTCCTTTCTTTGTGGCGGGCAGGGCGTGCCCGCCGCTTATTCTGCTTGCGGCGGTCCGACGCGTCAGCCGTCGTCCACCCGGAGACTATCGACATAGAACTCGCGCCCGCGCGTCATGCGCAGCGCCGTGCCGCGGCATTCGGGGCAGCAGGCGTTTTGCCTGTCGGCCGCGCCCGTATACCCGCAGTCGAGACATTCAAACTCGGCCGGAACGGTGCTGACGGTGAGCTGTGCGCCCTCCGCCGCCGTGCCCGCGGCGGCATACGGGAAGAATTCGCGCAGGCATTCCGGCACGACGCCGGAATACTCCCCGACGCTCAGGCGGATCTCAAGCACGCGGGAAAAGCCGCGCTTTTCCGCCTCGGCGGAGACGATGCCGATTATCCCTCTGGCTATCGAAAGCTCGTGCATGGCCCGGCCTACCTGTCAAGGCAGCTGAAGCAGGGGTCGATGCTGGCGATGATGAGCCCGGCGTCCGCGACGGAGTTGCCGCGGAGCATGAAGGGAACCGTGGGGGTGTTCTTATAGCTGGGCACGTGGATGCTGACGCGGTGGTTATTGAGAGCGCCGCTGCCCACGACCATGTGGCTGAGCTGGCCGCGCGGGGCCTCATGGCGGGCGACGGCCTGACCCGGCTGTATCTTCACGAGCTTGTTGCCGAGGTTGATGGGCCCGTCGGGCAGCTTCTCCAGCGCCTGCTGGATTATCTTTATGCTTTCATAGCACTCCAGCGCGCGCACGACGACGCGGGCGAACACGTCGCCGCTGTCAACGGTGGGCACGTCGAAGTCAAAGTCCTCATACGAGCAGTAGGGCGCGTCGCGCCTTACGTCTATCTTCACGCCGGAGGCCCTTGCGTGCGGGCCGACGGCACCCATGCGGATGGCGTCCTCCTTCGGCAGCACGCCCACGCCCTTCGTGCGCAGGGCGATGGTCTTATCCGTGAGGCAGATCTCCACGATCCTGTCCGTGGGGGCCTTGAGCTTTTCAAGCCCGGCGAGGATCTCACGTCTGAGGTCGTCGTCGATATCGCGGCGGGAGCCGCCGATGGTGACCATGCCGTAATTGACGCGGTTGCCGCTGAGCTTTTCAAGCAGGTCCATGATTATCTCGCGCACGTCCCAGATGTGCATGAAAAGACTGTCGTGGCCGATGATGTGGCAGGCGATGCCCATCCACAGAAAGTGGGAATGGAGCCTTTCAAGCTCGGCCGTGATGACGCGGATATATTCGCCGCGCTTGGGCACCGTGACGCCGTTGATGGCCTCGACGGCCATGGCATAGGTCAGCGCGTGCGAGTGAGAGCATATGCCGCACACGCGCTCGACCAGGACGAGCGTCTGTATGGCGTTGCGCTCCGTTGCGAGCTTTTCTATGCCGCGGTGGTTATAGCCGACGAAAACCTCGGCGTCGCGGATAAGCTCGCCCTCGGTGATAAGCTTTGCGTGTATCGGCTCCTCCAGGGCGGGATGGTACGGACCGATGGGAACTATATAGCTCATACTCTGTGCCCTCCTTACTTGATGTTCTTCTCGACAAGCTCTTTCAGCGGCGTGACCATTATCTGGCCCTTGCCCTGCGTTTCAAGCATGTCCTCCGGCAGAAACAGCCGCTTGGAGACGTCCAGCCCCTCAAACTCGATGCCGAACAGCTCGTTCAGTTCCCTTTCGGGCCACTCGGCGGCCGTATCGTACACGCCGCTGAGCGTGGGAAGCTTCATCTCACCCACCACATGATAGGATTCGATCACCGGATCAACGGCGTAGTCGTATGAGACGTCCATACGCCCGTCCTTGTCGATGAAGGCATGTATCATGACAAGATACCTGCCGTTCTTCCTCATCCTCTCTGCAATGGGTACGATCTGCTCACTCGTGATGTCGATGCGCTTGTACTCCTGCATTCTTTTCACCTCTTTGTTGAATATTACGTTGGAATCTTACTGTTTTGCTATTATAAAAACCGGGCTGCCGGAAATATACGGTGTAAATTTTGCCGCGTCAGCAGATGCGCGGGAGCTGCGCCCCGGCGAGCTTCTGCAATATGCGCCGCCCGCCGAAGGCCGTGTACATCACGACGCGGCCGGGGCAGTCCGCCGTGACCGTGCCGATGACGGCGGCGTTTTTCCCAACCTCCGTTGCGCGCATGGCGGAAAGCACGCGCGGCGCGTCCTCCGCCGCCGTGACGGCGAGAAGCTTGCCCTCGTTCGCGCAGTAAAGCGGGTCAAGACCCAGCATGTCGCACGCAGCCTGCACGCCGGGGTGCACGGGAATCGCAGCCTCATCCAGCACTATGCCGAGCTCGCCGCCCTCCACAAATTCATTGAGCGTCGTGGCGACGCCGCCGCGCGTGGGGTCGCGCAGGACGCGCACGCGAGCACCTGAATCCAGCACCGCGGCGCAGAGCGCGTTGAGCGGCGCGCAGTCAGAGCGGATATCCCCCTGCATCATGCCGGAGCGCGCCAGCATGACGGCCGTGCCGTGATCCCCGGCCGTGCCGGAGAGAATGACGCTGTCGCCGGGGCGGATGGCCTTCGGCGTGAGGCCGGGCCAGCGCAGGAAGCCCACACCGGCGGTGTTGATATAAAGCCCGTCGCCGCGGCCGCGCTCCACCACCTTGGTGTCGCCCGTCACGACCGACACGCCCGCGCGCGCGCACGCGCGCTTTATCGACGCGACGACGCGCGAAAGCGTCTCCATGGGCAGACCCTCTTCTATTATAAATGAACAGCTAAGATACTCCGAAATGCCGCCGCAGACGGAAATGTCGTTGACGGTGCCGCAGACGGAAAGCTCCCCGATATCGCCGCCGGGGAAGAACAGCGGATCGACGACGAAGCTGTCCGTGGAGAAAACGAGTTTTTCCACGCCGGGAACTATCGCCCCGTCGCCAAGCTCACCCAGCGCGGGATTATTGAGCGCGGGGAGTATCATGTCCTCTATCAGGCGCGAGGTCTTTTTTCCGCCGCTGCCGTAGTCGAGTGTGATTATATCGTCCATAGAAATACCCTCTATATTCCGCCGTATTTATACGCCGCGGCACAGGCCCCCTCCGACGACACCATGCACGGGCCGACGGGGTCCTCCGGCGTGCAGACGCGGCCAAAAAGCGGACACTTGCGCGCGTCCAGCCGCCCGCATATAACGTCGCCGCAGCGGCAGGGCGTGGGCGTGGTCTGCGCCGGGATGCAAATGCCAAGCTTCTTCTCCGCGTCGAAGGCTGCAAGCTCATCGCGCAGGGCAAGGCCGCTTGCCTCTATCGCCCCAAGGCCGCGCCACATGCCGCGCCGGGGAACGAAGCATTCCGCCAGCACGCGCCGGGCAAGCGCGTTGCCGCCGGGCGCGACGGCGCGGGTATATTCGTTTTCAAGCGCGGGCTTATCATACGCGATCTGCCGCAGGAGCATATACACCGAAAGCAGGATATCCGCCGGTTCAAACCCGGCGACGACCGCGGGCATACCGTAGCCGCGCGGCAGGAACTCAAAGCCCTGCGCGCCGATTATCGAGGCAACGTGGCCGGGGCAGAGGAAGCCCTGCACGTCGAAGCCGTCCGAGGCCAGAAGCGCGCGCAGCGCGGGCTCCACCGTCTTGAGCATCGACCAGACGGAGAAGTTGTTCACGCCCTCGCTTTGCGCGGTCAGCACCGCCGAGGCCGTGCCGGGGGCCGTCGTCTCAAACCCGACGCCGAGGAAAACGACCTCCTTATCCGGGTTGCGTTTTGCAAGTTCCACCGCGTCAACGGGGGAGTAGACTATCTCCACCCGCGCGCCGAGGGCCCGCCGCCTTTGCAGGCTGTCGCCCCGGACGCTTCCTGGCACGCGCAGCATGTCGCCGTAGCTTGCAAGGATAATGCCCGGCTCCGACGAGAGGGCGAGGACGGCATCCATGACCGCCGCCGGGGTGACGCACACGGGACAGCCCGGCCCGCTGAGAAGCTGCACGTTCTCCGGCAGCATGGACTTTATGCCGGATTTCGCGATGGCCATGGTGTGCGTGCCGCACACCTCCATAAGCTTCACCTTGCCGCGGAGAGGCAGGGCGGCGATGGCGGACAAAAGCGCCTCGCGCGCCTCAGAGATGTCCGAGCGCATCGGCGACCTCCCCCCAGCTTTCAAGATCCTCAAGCGCCTGCTGCTCACCGAGGCGCTCAATGGCAAAACCGGCGTGGACTATCACATATTCGCCGAGCTTCGGCGCGTCTATGAAATCGACGCGAAGCTCACGGCGCATACCCATCGCCTCACCGACGGCGCGGTTGCCGTCTATTTCGACCAGTTTGAGTGGGATAGCAAGACACATTGACTTATTACTCTTTCCTCGTTTTTTCAAGCGCGGCCTGCGCGATCATGAGCTGCCCCAGAGAAAGACCCTCGTCATTCGCGGAGACGCGGCTGTGATGATACACGGCGAAGCCCTCGCGCTCAAGGCGCGGCGGCAGACGGCGCATTATATACATGTTCTGAAAGCTGCCGCCGGAGAGGACGACGGTGCTTATCCCCGTTTCCCGCCGCGCGGCGATGCACTGCGCGGCGGCCATTTCCACAAGCGTGTTCATGAAGCGCGCCGCGATGACGCCGGTATCGACGCCCTGCGCCATGCCGGCCGTGACGGCGCGGATCATGGGCCGCCAGTCGAAGCGAAGCGGCGCGCCCTCAAGCGGGCGGTCGTACACGCCGCCGTCGTCCGCCGCCGCGGCCTCCAGCAGGACCGCGCCCTGCCCCTCATAGCTGCAATGGGTCTTTATGCCGAGGATGGCGGCCACGCCGTCGAACAGCCGCCCCATGCCTGACGAGAGCGGGCAGTTGAGCCGCGCGTCATACACGCGGCCGAGGGCACCGGCGTTCTCGACGCCGCTTACATCGCATCCGGCCTCGCGCAGAAGCGCGTAGGCCACGCGGAAGCTCTCCTTCACGGCCCTGTCCCCGCCGATGAGCGGGATGGGGCGGATGCTGCCGAGGCGCTCAAACCCGCCGTAGCCGCCGGCGAGGCACTCCGCGCCCCAGATGGTCCCGTCCGTGCCGAGGCCCGTTCCGTCCCACACAAGGCCGATGACCGGGCCGGGGAGGGAGTTGTCCGCCATGCAGGCGGCCATGTGCGCGTGGTGATGCTGAACGTAGACGATGGGTATGCCGTCACGCGCGGCGCGGCGCTGGGCGTACTCCGTGGACATATAATCCGGGTGCATGTCGCAGGCGACGGCCTGCGGCACGATATCAAAAAGGCGCTGGAAATGCAGGATCTGCTGTTCGTAATTCTCCAGCGTTTCAAGGTTCTTCAGATCGCCGATATGCTGGCAGGGGAAAACGTAGTCCTCCTTTGAGATGCAGAAGCTGGCCTTCTGCTCCGCCCCGCAGGCGAGTATGCGCATACGGCTGTCCGGCACCTTCACCGGGAAGGGCACGTAGCCGCGCGAGCGCCGCGCGGGGTATTCCCTCCCGTCCAGCACCCAGCACAGCGAGTCGTCGCAGCGGGTCTGGATGTCGCGGTCATGCAGGAGAAAGCCGTCGGCGATGCCGGACAGCTTTTCCAGCGCCTCGCCGTTTTTGTACATTATCGGTGTGTCGGAGAGATTGGCCGAGGTCATTATCAGCATGTCGATATCGTCGCCGAAGAGAAGGTAGTGCAGCGGCGTATACGGCAGCATGACGCCAACATAGCCGTTCTCGCTTATGTGCGAAAGCGCGCCCCTCTCCCGCTTTTCCAAAAGGACGATGGGCCGCCGGAAGCCGGTGAGTATACTCTCCTCCGCCGCGGACACGCGGCACAGCCGTCTGGCCGTCTCCGCGTCGCGGCACATGATGGCGAAGGGCTTCTCGTCGCGCTGCTTGCGGCGGCGAAGCTCCGTCGCGGCGGCGGGGTCGTCACAGCGGCAGGCGAGGTGCATCCCGCCCAGCCCCTTCACGGCGACGATCCTTCCCGCCTTTATATATTCGCGCGCCGTCTCTATCGCATTGCCGGGAAGCTCCGTTCCGTCTGCGCCGAGGAAGAACACGCGCGGGCCGCATTCCGGACAGCAGTCAGGCTGCGCGTGATAGCGCCGGTCTTCAATGTCGCGGTACTCCCTGCCGCAGTCGGGGCACATGGGAAAGTCGCTCATGGAGGTCTTTGCCCGGTCATACGGAACGTCCTTTATTATCGTAAAGCGCGGGCCGCAGTTCGTGCAGTTTATGAACGGATAGCGGTACCGCCGGTCATTTTTATCGAAAAGCTCCCGCAGGCAGTCGTCACAGATGCAGATGTCGGGGGAGATGAGGGTGTTGCGGACGGCCTCCTGCTGGCTTTTGCGTATCTCAAAGCCGGTGAAGCCGCGCAGCTCATCGGAATACTCGGCCTCCACGCTCTCTATCACGGCGAGCTTCGGCGCCCTTTCCGGCACGTCGCGGACGAAACGCTCCAGCGCGGGGCGGCTGCCCTCCAGCTCCAGCTCCACGCCGGAGGAGGTGTTCTTTATATACCCGGTGAGACCGTAGCTGCCCACCAGCTTGTGAATGAACGGGCGGAAGCCCACGCCCTGCACGATGCCGTGTATCCTGAGATGTACTCTTTCCAATGGGGCAGCCCTCTATAGTTAGTTATTTGTCAGGCAAATTTATTATAAATGCTTATTACCATTAAAGCAAGTATTTTTTATATTTGGTACGGTGTCATATTTGACGAAATTCCAGCGCGGGGCCGCGCTCTGTTTACCTATTTAAGTAATATTATAAAGCCTGTGGAAGCGTGAATCAACAAAAGTAAATTCCTTAACAGACTTTTTACGCAAAACGCCGCAAATAACCAAAAAGCGGACACCTGCGGCGTGTTGTGCAGCATAGCTGTAGCCTAAACCCCGGCAGTTTCCTGCCGGGGCTTAGGATAGACTGTCGAAAAAGTGGCTTTGCCGCTTTTTCGAGAAAGCTTCGCTGCGTTCT
>URPU01000014.1 GCA_900549865.1 uncultured Eubacteriales bacterium | reverse complement strand
ATTTCAACCTGTGAGTCCACTCTTTTATTTGTTGCACTTATATTGTATATCCAAGAACCACAAACTATTTCTTTGGCGTGATCATTTTGACCGTGCCCTTTGATGTGCTTTTAATGGGACGTTCCGGTTGGTAAAGTGAACCATAGCACGATGGCGGCCACCCGTAGCGTTCAGAAATGGTGATTTGCTTAATGAGGTTTGACGCGATTTTTTCAGACTTTTTCATAATCGACACTCCTTTTGTTTTTTGAAGTTTGAATTATTGCCGTTACCACAGCGAGTGAAACACCACAAAAGCTGCATGTAAATATGCGCACATCGTGAATGCACAAACTTATGCATTGCGCCGCAAGAATCATGCACAACAAGATATTTTTGCGGCACTTATTCGCAAGCCGTTCGTCTTGCGTGAAATGTGCTTGCGGCGGATAAGACGGCTTGACTAGTAGGCCGGTGAACAACGCCGCCGCGTCAGCGAAGATTAAAATGTTCTGCGGCAAGTAAATGGCTGCTTTACTTGCAAAAATACTGGCAAGTATGACCAGCAAAACGCTCAACGTAAAGCAAACACCCGCACTGTTGACATGGCATCCGCCTATACGCCGCCTCATAAGATAAAACGGCAGAAGAAAAGACAGGGTATCAACGAGACGGCCAGATACAACGATCCATAAAAGTACAACTGTCATATATAGCAAAATGCTTATTCTCTTTTCCAATGCGTATACACACCATTCAAAATCATCTTCGCCTATCCAAGCTCTTTCGCAGGATGCTTTTGCAATCTTTGCGGCTACGTTATGGATCATCTGCTCCACCCCGTTGGTAATATTATCACATAAAAATGCGTTTGTGTGAAAAGTGACGTAAGAACCGGATTTTTGTCGTGAAAAGGGGGTGAGGGGTCTCGTTACAACAGTTTTTATCTGAAAAAACGGTAAAAAAACGCGAATATCCGATAAGTGCTTCGGATATTCGCGTTTTTGTGTTTTCATGGGCGCGGCACGGCTTGCCCGGCTCTTTATTCCGTCAGCTGCAAAGTGAATGACAGCGTGCCCGCTTCTTCGCTGTACTCGAACAAATAATACGCCGAATGCCGTTCCAGAACAGCGATCATGTTCTGAATTCCATAGCCGTGCTCAGCGGCGTTTGCCTTGGTCGTAATAATGCGGTTGTTTTTTATTTCCACAGGTGAGACGGTCGGGTTTTCAATGCGCAGATATGCGCATTGCGGTTCGACCTTCATATTCAGCCTGATGAAGCGCCGCGCAGTATCCTCGATTTTTTCACAGGCCTCTATTGCGTTGTCAATAAGATTTGCCAGCACGATTATAAGCTCATCGTCAGGCAGGGGGAACTTTGAAAGGTCGTCCAGCTGCGGCATGAAGCGGATGCCGGCGTCCTCCGCCGCGGCCAGCTTCTGATTCAGAATTATATCGACTGCGATCCGGTTGGTCTCTATCATCGTGGAGCCTGCGGAGTCCAAGTGCTGTAATCTTTCGATATACTCTATCATTTCTGTGCGCGTGGTCTCGCGCTCGGCGAAGCCGCGCAGCACGATCAAAAGATTTTTAAAATCATGCGTCTGCTTTCGCTGCTGCTCATATGCTTTTTTCCATGTCTCGACGCTTTCAAGCGCCGCCTTCATGCTGCGGCGCAGGATGAGCTGATCCTTTGCCTTCTTCCGCTGCTGATCAAGGTAATTCAAGATAAAAATCGAGGCAACGTCCAAAATGAGCAGGACAACATCGCATATCAGCAGTTCATGGGCGGCGGGCGGGTACAAAAAGAATACACGCACAAGCAGGATAGACACTATCAAAGTCGTCAAAGGGAAGATGAGCACTCTCAGCCAATCCGCGATCGACGCCGCGCCGCGTTCAAAATGATGCCGCAGCCATATATTCAAGGCCGTTATCCCAAACAGCTCGACGAACTTTATGCTTAGCGAGACCAGATAATATGAATCCGGGCTGCTCAAAATCGACGTTGTTTTATCACCGATGATCGCCCCAAGAATAAAGATCATCAGGTTGTCGCACAGCATCAGATACGCAAGCCAGAAAAGGACAGGGAACAGGCATCTTGTAAAGCTGACGCGGAAGCAGAAGCGTATCCAGACGGTCATCGTTGCTGCAAGTATGCAGCTTCTTATCAAGTAATTACTTGATAAGAAATACATGACGACGCAGTTTATCGCCGCAGCGGCAGCAAAAGATAAAATTTCCAGCGGCATAGGGCGCTTGCTTTCAAACAATCCGTTTATCAGGATATACAGCATAGTATATTCCAGAAGCAGCAGCGCCGTATTGAGCGTGTTTGCAGCCGCCATAGTCATAGGTGCAGCCCCTTCCATCGCAAAAAGGCGGTTTGGATTTCCTTATAATTTGATTCTGAGGCTTTCAGCACCTCGCCGCTGCTCATATACACATGATAATTGCATATCTTCATAATGTGCGCCATGTTAGCGATGAAGCTCTTTTGCAGCTTCAAAAAGCCCTTTCCGCTCAGCTCCTCGCCGTAGCTTGACAATCTTCCGGCGGCGCTTATCACGCCGCGCTCCGTTTCTGTATGGAACAGCACCTCTCTTCTGGCTGTGCCCTCAATATACAAAATTCTGTTCAGCGGCAGGACAATGATCCCGTCCTTCGTCCGGATGGAGAACGTTCTTGCCGATTCGGCCAGCTTTTTCTGCACGTCGCACATGACGCCGCAAAGCTCCGTATCCATGCGCTGCTTCAAGAGATACCGAAACGCGTTCACCCTGTACCCCTCCGGCGCGTATTCTATGTAAGACGTCACGAAAACGATTATAAGCTCCGGGTATTCTTGCCTTAGCTGTGCCGCGGCCTCAAGGCCGCTCATCTGCGGCATGTCGATGTCCAGAAAGACCACCTGCGTTTTGGACAGGTCTGCCCGCAAAATCGCGCCGGGCGAAGTATAGACCTCTGCTTCCAGAGGCCAGTCCTTTTCCGCGCAGATGCATGCAATGGCCGATTTTAATTTCTGTGCCGCCGCGGCGTTATCGTCGCATATCGCTGCTATCATGTTGTCACACACCTTTGACAAAGGATAGTTCTACCATATCGCGATTTCCCACTTTTGTCAATAATGTTTAAAGGCGTGTGCGAAAAGCACACGCCTTTAAGATTTTACAGCTTATGTTTCTATCACTTGTCCAGATAAGTCTTTACAAGCTCTTGCAGCAGCTCATCCCTGTCGAGCCGGGTTATGAGCGTGCGCGCGTTGTTGTAATTCGTGATGTAGGTCGGATCCTCCGAAAGTATATAACCCACTATCTGGTTTATCGGGTTGTAGCCCTTAACCATGAGGGAGTTATACACGGATGAAAGAACCTCTTTCATCGCGGTCTTGCTGTCAAGCGCCTCAAATTTTCTCGTTTCATCCGCCATGATGTCCCCTCCTTTGCTTTTCTCCTTGGCAGTATTATATCAGAATATGACCGCAAGTAAAGTCGAAAAACGGCGAATTACATTAAATTTTCATTAATTCCGCGGAGTTCAGCGTATGACTGCGCCGTATTTCTCCTTCAACGCGGTCAGAACCGCGCGCACGGTCTCCTCCGCGTGGTCGTCAGTCAGCGTCTGGTCGTCGGCGCGCATCGTCAGCGAGAACGCCACGGACTTCATGCCCTCGGCGATGTGATGGCCAGTGTACACGTCGAACAGCGTGCAGTCCTTCAGATACTTCCCGCCGGAGGCGAGGATGCAGTCCGTCAGCTCGCCGACGGTGACGGCGCTGCTGCACACGATGGCGATGTCGCGCGTCACGGCGGGGAACTTGGGCAGCGGCTCATACACGGGCGTGCCGCCGCATACGGCGCATATCGCGTCAAAGCTCAGCTCTGCGCAGTAAAGCTCCGCATCGACGCCGTAGTTCTTGGCGACCTCCGGGTGTATCTGGCCGAATATGCCGATATAGGTCTCCCCGGCGTATACCTTGGCGCAGCGGCCGGGGTGATAGGAGGCGTTCTCTTTTTCGGCCACGAATCTGGCCTTCGGTGCGCGCACGTCCTTAAGCAGCCCTTCGACCCAGCCCTTTATCGTGAAGAAGCTTATTCCTGCGCCGTATGCGCCCATGGAGACGATCTTCGGCTCATTGGCAAGGCCGTCGTCGCGCTTGAGGTATATCTTGCCTATCTCGTACAGCGCGGCGGACTTGTTGCGGAAGTTGTAGTTGCGCGTGAGTATCTCCAGCATGGACGGCAGCACTGTCGTGCGCATGATGGAGGTGTCCTCACCCAGCGGGTTGAGTATGCGCAGACTGTCGCGCAGCGGCGAATCCACCGGCATACGGATCTTGTCGTAGTAGCTGGGGCTTATGAAGGAATAGGTGATTATCTCATCCAGCCCCATCGCGCGCAGCGCCTGTCCGACGGCACGCTCGGTAAGCTGCACGGGGCTGAACCCGCCGCAGGTGCTTATCGCGCCCGTGAAGCGCGTGGGTATCTCGTTGTAGCCGTAGAAGCGCGCGACCTCCTCCGCGATGTCGGAGTAATGCTCCACATCGCCGCGCCAGGAGGGAACGTATATCGTGTCGCCCTCCAGCGTGAAGCCGAGATCGACAAGTATCTTGCGCATGGCCGGCTCGCCGATGTCCGTGCCGAGAAGGGCGTTTATCTTATCCGGCTCCAGCTTCACGGTCGTCGTCTCAAGCGGCTTCGGCACGACGTCGATAACGCCGTCCACGACCTCGCCCGCGCCGAGCATTTCCACAAGCTCGCACGCGCGCTGCACGGCGGCGAAGGTGTTCTTCACGTCAAGGCCCTTTTCAAAGCGGGAGGACGCGTCCGTGCGCATACCCAGCGCCGTGGCCGTGCGGCGCACGGAGGGGCCGTTGAAGTTTGCGCTTTCAAACAGCACCATCGCCGTGTCGCCGACGATCTCGCTGTTCTCGCCGCCCATCACGCCCGCGACGCCCACGGGCTTGTCGGTGTCGCAGATGCACAGCATGTTCGGCGTGAGCTTGCGCTCCGTTCTGTCAAGCGTGCGTATGACCTCGCCCTCGCGCGCGGTGCGGATGTGTATCTCGCCGTTGTTGACACAGGCGAAGTCGAACGCGTGCATCGGCTGGCCGTACTCCAGCATGACGTAGTTCGTGATATCGACGATATTGTTTATCGGGCGCATACCGGCGTTGCGGATACGCTCGCGCATCCATTCGGGGCTGGGGGCGATCTTTACGTTCTTGACCATGCGCGCGGTATAGCGCGGACAGAGCGCGGCGTCCTCAATGACGACCTTTGCAAGCTCGTTTATGTCGCCGCCGGCCTTGGCCTGTACCACCGGCTCATGCAGCGTCAGCTTCTTGCCGAAGGTGACGGCGGCCTCGCGCGCAAGGCCGATCATGCACAGGCAGTCGGGGCGGTTGGGCGTGATCTCAAACTCGACCACGTGGTCGTCCATGCCGACGAGCGCGCCTATATCGTCGCCGGGGCGGCAGTCCTCGTGCAGCACGAATATGCCGTCGGGAATGCAGTGGGGGAACTCCTCCTGCTTGGCGTGCAGGTCGGCAAGCGTGCATATGAGCCCCGTCTTGGTGTCATAGGCGACCATGTCGCCCTCGTGCACGTTCTGGCAGCTGCATATCGTGTCGCACACGCGGGAGCCTGTGTCAAGCTCGCACTTCCACTGGTTGACGCCATAGGCCTCCACGCTCGTCACCTCAGCCGCTATCACGCTGCCGAAGATGGCCTCGCCGCTGCTGATGTCGGCGGGGATGGACGGCGCGTCGGGGTCGAGCGCGTGGTAGTCGCCAAGTATGGCGGCGGCCTTTATCTCGCCGTAGGGGTAGTCGTGCGTGGTGAGCTGCAGCTCCTTGAGGGAGCACAGCATACCGTCGGATTCAACGCCGCGCAGCTTGCCGCGGGTTATCTTCACGCCGCCGGGCAGCACGGAATTGTGCAGCGCCGCGGGAACCATGTCGCCCTCGTGCACGTTCCACGCGCCGGTGCATATCTGCACGGGCGCCTCCGCGCCGACGTCTATCTGCGTCACCAGCATGTGGTCGGAATTCGGGTGCTTCGTGATGGAAAGGATCCTGCCCACCTTGACGTTCTTGATGCTCTTGCTCAGATCCTCGGTTATCTCCACCTTCGAGCCGGAGACAGTCATCGCCTCGCCGAAGGTGCGGTCGTCATACTGATCTATCGGAAGATCAACAAACTCGTTGAGCCATTTTCTTGAAAGTAACATTTATCTTGCCCTCCTAATCAAAACTGCTCGAGGAAACGGGTATCGTTTTCAAATATAAGGCGCATGTCGTTTATCTTGTATTCGCCCAGCGCCAGACGCTCCAGCCCCATGCCGAAGGCCCAGCCGGAGTAAACGTCCGGGTCAATGCCGCAGCCTGCAAGCACCTTCGGGTGCACCATGCCCGCGCCGAGGACCTCTATCCAGCCCTCGCCCTTGCACGTCGGGCAGCCCTTGCCGCCGCACTTGTGGCACTGTATGTCCAGCTCACAGCTCGGCTCGGTGAAGGGAAAGTGGTGCGGGCGGAAGCGTGTGACGGTGCCCTTGCCGTATATCTTCTCCACAACGAGGTTCAGCGTCGCCTTAAGGTCGGACATGGTCACGCCCTTGTCCACGACAAGACCCTCTATCTGGTGGAACATGGGGGAGTGCGTGGCGTCCACCTCGTCCTTGCGGTAAACGCGGCCGGGGGCCAGCACGCGGATAGGCAGCGGGCGCGTCTCCATGGCGTGCACCTGCATGTTGGACGTCTGCGTGCGCAGCAGCACACGGTTGTCCTCGGTGAAATAGAAGGTGTCCGTCCACTCGCGGGAGGGGTGCCCCTCGTCGATGTTGAGCTTCGTGAAGTTATAATCGGCAAGCTCCACCTCGGGGCCGTCCAGTATCTCAAAGCCCATGCCGATGAATATGTCCTTTATCTGGTCAAGCACGTTGTACATCGGGTGCTTGTGCCCCATTTTGTGCGCCTCGCCCGGCAGCGTCACGTCCACGGCCTCGCTCTCGAGCTTCAGCTCCATCAGCTTCTCGTTCAGCGCGCTTCTGCGCTCGTCCAGCGCCTGCTCAATGTCGGCGCGAAGCTGGTTTGCAAGCTGGCCCATGGCGGGGCGCTCCTCCGCGGAGAGCTTGCCCATCTGGCGCAGTATCGCCGTCAGCTCGCCCTTCTTGCCGAGGTACTTCACGCGCAGCGCTTCAAGCAGCTCAACGTTGTCGCACTCGCGTATCGCTTTGATGGAGGCGTCTCTCAGCCCCTGCATAAGTTCTCTCATTTCGGTCACTCCTAATCAAAAAAATAAGCTTCCATCCCAAAATATAAGGGACGAAAGCACAACTTCCGCGGTACCACCCAAATTCGGCAAACATGCCGCACTTGCCGGGCCTGTAACGCAGCCCGCGCGCCGGTGATTGGCCGGATGCTCCCGGGCGAACCAAGCGCCGCGCCCAAGGAGGCTTGCAGCCGGCGGCCCCCACTCTCTGATGGGCGGTGAAACGCTATTTTCCCGTTCACAGCAAACATAAAGATATCATACTTTTTCCCGTATTGCAAGAGATATTTTCCGCTTTTTGCGTGAAAACGCGTTTGACTATTGCCGCCGCGGTGATTATAATGGGTCATGGCGCATATGGTGTGGTACAAGTATTTATGAAACGGAGACTGCACCATGAAAAAATTGTACATGCCGCTCATGCCGCTGCTTCTCGGGGCCGCCCTCATGCTTTCCGCCTGCGGAGGCGGCGCGGCGCGCGCCGGGTTTGAAAGCTTTGCCGAGGACCTCTCCGCACAGGATGAGCTTCACTTCACGTCACAGCTCCGCGCCGAGTATGACGACAGATGCGTCGAGTTCACTCTGGACTATGCCGCGGACAGCGGCGGCTGCACTGTCACGGTCGTTTCGCCGCAGATAATCAAGGGCGTTTCCGCGCATATCACGGCGGGGGAGACGGCGCTTGAATATGACGGCGTGGCGCTGGATACCGGCGCGCTGGACGATTTCGGCCTATCGCCGATGTCCGCGCTGCCGCTGCTGGTGGACGCGATGCGCACGGGCTACCTTGACAGCGCGTGGGAGGAAAACGGCGAGCTTGCCGCTGTACTCATCCCATCCGACGGGCTGAGTGTTGAGGTGCATCTGGATAAGTACAGCAAAACGCCGCTGTATGCGGAGATATCCTCCGCCGGGCGCGTGCGCGTCACGGCGCAGATAAGCGGCTGGAACGCCTGACGCAATAGATATACATACTACAGAGGGATAAAGACATATGAACGACCTGCAAAAGAGAACCTGGGCGGAGGTCAGCCTTGAAAACCTGCGCCATAACTATATGGCCATCCGCGCCGCGCTTCCGGCCGGGTGCCGCTTCCTCGGCATCGTCAAGGCCGACGCTTACGGCCACGGCGCGCCCGCCGTGGCGCGCCTGCTTGAGTCCGCGGGCGCGGACTATCTTGCCGTGTCCTGCCTTGATGAAGCACTGGAGCTTCGCGCGGGCGGCATAAAAATGCCGATCCTCATCCTCGGCCACACTCCGCATGAATATACCGCCGCGCTCATTGAAAACGGCATCACCCAGACCGTCACCTGCCTTGCCAAGGCGCTTGAATACTCCGCCGCGGCGGAAAAGCTTGGCCGCACGCTGAAAATACATATCAAGCTCGACACCGGCATGTCCCGCCTCGGCTTTCTGGTGGACGGCGCGCATTTTGACGAGGGTGTGGATAATATCATCCGCTCCTGCACCCTGCCGGGACTTGAGGCAGAGGGAATATACACTCACTTCGCCGTGTCCGACGAGCCGGGCGCGGATAATGAGGCGTATACGCGCGCGCAGTTCGCGCTCTTCTGCCGCGTGACGGAGGAGATAGAGCGCCGCGCCGGGATAGGCTTTGCTATACGCCACTGCGCCAACAGCGGCGCCGTCGTGAATTATCCGGAGATGGCGCTGGACATGGTGCGCCCCGGCCTTCTGCTCTACGGCTACGGCGACACGTCCGGCCGCCTTGGCCTTGTGCCGTGTATGCGCCTTGTCACTACCGTCAGCACCATAAAATTCTATGAGCCGGGCACCTCCGTCAGCTACGGGCGACGTTACGTCACCGACAGGCGCACGCGCATGGGCGTGCTGGGAATCGGCTATGCCGACGGCCTGCCGCGGCTCATCTCCAACAAGTGCGCGTTCTATGCGCCAGGCGGCTTCGCGCCGCAGCGCGGCAGCATCTGCATGGACATGTGCATGGTAGATCTCACGCAGCTCCCGCAGGCCGACGTCGGCAGCGAGGTGGAGATCTTCGGCCGCCGCAGCGATATATACAGGCTCTCCGCCGCCGCGCAGACCATCCCGTATGAGCTTCTGTGCGCCGTGTCCAAGCGCGTCCCGCGCGTGTATAAGGATTTCTGAGACTGTCGAAAAAACCTGCGGTTTTTTCCGACAAAAAGATTACAGTCTGCCGCGCGCATAATTTGCCCGCCGGGGGCGGGCAAATTCCACACTGGCAGACTGAGAAGTGTTTTCTCTCACGCACATGTCGCGAGAGAAAACAGTTAAAAATCTTTTTGCCGCCTGTGGGCGGCAAACTCTGCGAGGCTTTTTGACATTAACATACTCAGGGAGAGGCCATTCTGGCCTCTCCATTTTATGTCCGTATCACCCAACCTGGTGGTTGGTGCCGACGGTGAAATATACGCCGTTGCCGAAGCAGTAGTTGGACATGTCGATGTACATCGGCGCGCCGCTCTGGTCGCCGTCGAAGAAAACGGTCAGATACGGCATATCGGCCACGTCTATAAGCGGCATATCGCCGGACGGCGCTTCGGTGTCATAGCCGTAGAAGCTGTCCTCCGTTCCGCCGAGGGTGTAGCCTGAGAAGCCCCAGTACTCCGCCAGCAGCGTGCAGAAGCGGCCAACGGTGATGCCGCCGGGGATGATATCGTCGTAATTGTCGAAATAGGCGTAGTTCTCGCCCCATTCATAATCTAACGGCGCGTCGCTGGTATCCGGCATGGGCGGCGTGGCATACGGCGCATCGTCCGCATCCGGCCGCGCCTCGATGGTTAGCTTCGTTATCTTCCCCGTGGCGGTGTCCACATCCAGATTGAAGAAATACTTTTCCCCGTGTGCCGAGATGTTGTAGCGGTGCTTGAATATCCGCCCGTACCAGTAATCATTGGTCGCCTCCTCCGGCAGCTCCAGCACGCGGTACGTCTCCTCCGGCAGTGTGACCTCCGGCGCGAGTATCCCCATGTCCTTCATCCGGCCGACCTCCTGCCGCGCCACGCTCCACGCCTGCTCCGGGCTGTTGACGAAGCGGCCCACCGCGTACCCGCAGGCCGTCAGCAGCAGGGCCATCGCCGCGGCCAGCAGCACCGTGCGCAGCGTCCGCCGCGCGCCGCGCCTTTTCCGCGCGGGGATATACCCCATGCTCTCCAGCGCCGCCTGCACATTTTCCGGCGCAATGCCGCCAAATGCGTCCATAAAATCGAAAGCGTTCATATGTATCCCTCCTCGCTCAGATATGTCCTCAGCCGATCGCGGCTGCGCATAAGCGAGCTTTTGACCCGGCTCTCGCTCACGCCGCGGCGCTTCGCTATCTCCGCAATGGGCGCGCCCAGCCAGTACCGGCACACAAAAAAGCTCCTGTCGGCCTCCTTCAGCCCGTCCAGAAAACGGTCTATCGCCGCGGCAAGCGCGCGCGCCTCCACATTGGCCTCCACCGTGCCGGGCGCCGCAAGGCAGTCGGCAAGCTCGTCTATCGCCGCGCTCATCTCGCCGCCGCCGCGCTTTGCGGCGGTGTTTTCGCGCAGCCTGTCTATGCTGAGCCGCCGCGTCACAGCGGCCAGAAACGCCGCGAAGCGCGCGGGCCGCTGTGTGGGGATGCTCTGCCAGACGGCCATATACGCGTCGCTGACGCATTCCTCCCCGTCACGCGCATCGCCGAGTATGTTCCCGGCAAGCCTGCGGCACATGCGCCCGTATTTCTTGTCCGTCTCGTCTATCGCGTCGCCGCTTCGCTGCCAGAACAGCTCTATTATCTTTGTGTCGTCCATTAAGCCGCCTCCTTTGTTCCGTGTTCATCTCTTATGTCGTATTTTACACGCCGCGCGTCGCGTTTGAAAGCATGAAAATTTCCGCGCTGCGGGAAAAATTTGCGCCGCCTTCACGCACTTTGAATTATTTTTGTCAAAAATGCTTGCAATATGTCCGGCGTTCTGTTATACTCATGTTAAGAAAGCGTTAAGTAATTGACGTCTTGCGCTAAAATCATGTAAAGGAGTATGAAGATGGAACCTGCCGGAATATTTATATTAGTTCTTTTTGGCGGTATGCTGCTCTACATCGTCGTTTCCAAGGTCAAGGATGCGAAGAATAAGAAGAACGGCGCGGTTGAGGTCAGCACTGAAGAGAAAACAGAACAGTAAGGGCCAAAGGTCAAGGGACTGCGCAGACGTGTTGAGAGGGTCTGCGCAGTTCCTTTTTTCTGCCCTTGATCGACAAGGACAAATAAATAATATCCGCCCGGCCATGATATCACGATATCGCGGCCGGGCGGCTTGCTGTATATTCAGTTTTCTGCTTCGGGCGGGATATCGCCGACGCCGTTGAGGACAATGCGCGGGCGGTAGGGGAACTTCTTTATGTCTGCGTGCGACGTCACGCCGGACAGCACCAGCACCGTGTCAAGGCCGGTCTCGATACCGGCGACCATGTCCGTGTCCATCCTGTCGCCGATCATGGCGGCCTCCTCCGAGTGCACGCCGAGGATACGCAGACCCGTGCGCATCATCAGGGGGTTCGGCTTGCCGACGAAGTACGCCGTCTGCCCCGTGGCCATCTCTATCGGCGCTATCATCGCGCGGCAGGCGGGGATAATGCCCTCCTCCGACGGGCCTGTCAGGTCGCTGTTCGTGCCGATGAGCTTTGCGCCGCGCATCACGAGGCGCACTGCCTTCAGGATGTTCTCGTAATTATAATTGTTGCCCTCGCCGATGATGACATAGTCGGGGTCAACGTCGTTCATGGTGATGCCCACGTCGTGCAGCGCCATGATAAGCCCCGCCCCGCCTATCACATAGGCCGAGCTACCGGGGGCCTGCTTGCTGATGAACTTTGCCGTGGCAAGCGCGCTGGTGTAAAAATGCCTTTCGTCCACGTCCAGCCCCATGCGCTTGAGCTTCTGCTGAAGCTCCTTCGGGGAGCGCTCAGACGAGTTCGTCAGGAAGAGGAAGTGCTTCTTCTCCCTGTACAGCCAATCGACGAATTCCTTCACGCCGGGCAGAAGCCTGTTGCCGTGATAGATAACGCCGTCCATATCGCAGATAAAGCCTTTTTTGCTTCTCAGTTCTTCCATATCAGGTTCTCTTTCGCATTAAAATATAATGTGCGGGGTGATCGTATGGGTATGGTTTGATTATATAGTATAGTTCCGCGGAAAGCAAGACCCGCGCGCCGCCGTGAACGCGAAAAAGCTTCTCAGCCGGGGAGGGATACGCTTACCGTCGTGCCCTTGCCCGGCTCGCTTTTCAGGGCGATGCTGCCGTTGAGATACTGCACGGCGTGCTTGACTATGGAAAGCCCCAGCCCCGTGCCGCCGGACGCCTTGGAGTGGCTCTTGTCCACGCGGTAGAAGCGCTCAAATATGCGCTGCTGGTGCTCTGGCGCGATGCCTATGCCCGTGTCGGCGACGGTCACGACGGCGCCTGCGCCCTCGCGCGCCACGCTCACGTCCACACGCCCGCCCTCGCGGTTATACTTTATGGCGTTGTCGCAGAGGTTGAAGATTATCTCATATGTCAGCCGCTGCACGCCGGGTATGCGCGTGCTTTCGCCCGTCAGCGTCAGGGTGACGTCCTTTGCCGCGGCGGCGGACTGCAAGCTCTTCACGGCCTCCGCTGCCTGCGTGTAGACGTCCACCTCCTCCGTCGGAAGCGCGCCGCCCTCGTCAAGCTGCGAAAGGCGGATGATATCGTCTATCAGCGTGACAAGGCGCGCGGCCTCCGCGTGGATGTGCCCGGCGAAGCGCGGCAGATCCGCCGGCTTCACCATCCCGTTTTCTATAAGCTCTGCGCTGCCGATTATCCCCTGAAGCGGGGTCTTGAGTTCGTGCGAGACGTTCGCCGTGAACTCGCGGCGGCTGCGCTCGGCATACTCCTGCTCCGTCACGTCGAAGGCGAGGATGACGGTGCCGCCTGCCTCTATGCGGCTTATGTCGAACTGATACTCCCTCCCGGCGCGCTCCATGCGCATTTCGCTGTGCCCGCCCGACTGCGCGCGCTCTATTGCAGTGCTCATTTCATGGCTGCGCTCAACGGTCAGAAAGTCCGCGCCCGCGCACGGGGTCTGCGCGCTGAATATGGCCGCGGCTGCCGGGTTCATGCTGAGGATGCAGCCCTTCGCGTCGAGAAGCACCAGCCCCTCGCGCATGCTGCCCGTGACCTGGGCGAATTCCTCCGTCCTGCGGCTGAGCGTCTGCATCTGCGCGTCTATCTCGCGCCGCTGGCTGCTGATGCGTTTCAGAAGCGGCGTCAGCTCGTCATATACGTCGTTTTCAAGCGGGTGGTCGAGATCCAGCGTGTTCAGCGGCTCCACTATGCGCCGCGACAGGCGCTTTGCAACAAAGCCCGAAAGCACCAGCGCGCACAGCAGCACCGCAAGCACCGGCTGCACCATGCCCAGTGCCAGCACGCCCACTGTCTGCCGGCTGACGGAGATGCGCAGCACCGTTCCGTCGGAAAGGCGTCTGGCAAGATATATCGTCTTTTGCAGCAGCGTCGTGGAATAGCGCGTGCTCTCGCCCGAGCCGGTTTCCAGCGCCTCGGCGACCTCTTCTCTCTGCGCGTGGTTTTCAAGGCTGTCCGCGTCGCGGCGGCTGTCGTATTTCACGCCGCCGTCCGCGCCTATCCACGTCAGGCGGAAGTCGCCCGCGGGCAGCTTTTCAAGATAGGCCGCGCCCATATCCTCTACCGCGGCGGAGGCCAGCGCAAGCTGGCTTGAAAGCTCCTGCTTTTCCACCGCGCCGAAGTATTCATACAGCGCGCCCATTATCACCGCGGCGCTTGCGAACAGCGCGACCGCCGCTGCCAGCACTATCGAGCGGAATATTTTCCCCGTCATGTTCCGGCCTCCAGTCTGTAGCCCACACTGCGCACCGTCTCTATCATGCCGCCGCAGCGGCCCAGCTTCTGGCGTAGCGTGCGTATGTGCATATCGACCGTGCGCGTTTCTCCGCAGTAGTCCATGCCCCATATGTCGTTGAAAAGCTGGTCGCGCGTGAAGGCGACACCGGGGTGGGCAAGAAAGAGCCGCAGCAGCTCGAACTCCTTATATGTCAGCGCCACGCGCTGTCCGTCCGCCGTGACTGTGCGTTCGTCAAGGTTCAGCGTCACGCCACCGGCCGACAGCGTCCGCCCCGCGCTCTCCGGCCTGCACCGGCGCAGCACGGCCTTCACGCAGGATACAAGCTCCATCACGCCGAAGGGCTTGGCCAGATAATAGTCCGCCCCGAGATCCAGCCCCTGTATCTTGTCGTACTCCGCCCCGCGCGCCGTCGCCATCACCACGGCGATGCTTCTGTATTCCGGCGCGGCCTTCATCCGCCGCAGCAGCTCCATCCCGTCAATGCCGGGCAGCATCACGTCCAGCACTACAAGCTCCGGCTGCTCCTCCTTGAGCGCCTCCCAGAAGGCCGCGCCGTCGTCGAAGCCGCGCGATTCAAAGCCGGTGGATTCCAGCGCGTATACCTCTATGTCGCGTATGCTGGCGTCGTCCTCAACGCACCAGATCATTTGTGATCCTCCTTATGCACGCCGGTTATGGAGAATATGACCCACTCGGCGATGTTCGTGGCGTGGTCGCCGATGCGCTCAAAGTACTTGGCGATCATCAGGATGTCCAGCGCGTACTCGCCGTCGCCGGGATTGCGCGCGATGCTGCCGATGAGCTTTTTCTTGACGCTGTCAAAGTAATCGTCCACAATGTCGTCATCCGCGATGACCTTCTCCGCAAGGGCGATGTCGTGCTTGACATATGCGTCCACGCTCTCCGTCACCATCTGTATGACGGCCTTCGCCATTTCGCGCATCAGCGTGTCGTTCTCGCTGGTGTGCCCGTCGATAAAGCTTATTATCTCCGCGATGTCCTCCGCCTGGTCGCCTATGCGCTCCATGTCGGTTATCATTTTCAGCGCCGCGGATATCTGCCGCAGGTCGCGCGCCACGGGCTGCTGCTGCAAGAGGAGCTTCAGGCACATGGACTCTATCGTGCGCTCCTTCTGGTCTATCTCCGTGTCCAGCGGGGCGACCTTGGCCGCGAGAGTCTTGTCCAGCTCCGTCAGCGCCTTTGAGGACAGCGCGATCACTTCCTCGCACAGCGCGCCCATTTCTATCAGCTCTCTGTTCAAAAGCGCAAGCTGCTCGTCAAATTTGCTTCTCATCTTAACCGAACCTCCCCGTGATGTAGTCCTCTGTCCTCTTATCCTCCGGCTGGGAGAATATCCTCTCCGTCTCGCCGTGCTCCACCAGCTCGCCCAACAGGAAGAACGCCGTGTAGTCGGATATGCGCACGGCCTGCTGCATGTTGTGCGTCACGATCACGATGGTGTAGCGCTCCTTCAATGTGGAGGCAAGCTCCTCTATCTTTGAGGTGGATATCGGGTCCAGCGCGCTCGTCGGCTCGTCCATTAGCAGCACCTCCGGCTCGACGGCCAGCGCCCGCGCGATGCAAAGCCGCTGCTGCTGTCCGCCGGAAAGGCCCAGCGCGTTCTTTTTCAGCCTGTCCTTCACCTCGTCCCATATCGCCGCGCCGCGCAGTGCGCGCTCCACTATCTCGTCCAGCATGGCCTTGCCCTTTATGCCGTGCGTGCGCGGGCCGTAGGCGATGTTGTCATATATGCTCATTGGGAAGGGGTTCGGCTTCTGGAACACCATGCCTATCTCGCGCCGCAGCGCGCTCACGTCCGTGCCGGGGGCGAATATGTCGCTGTCCTTATAGCGCACCTCGCCCGTTATCTTCACGTCGGGGATAAGGTCGTTCATGCGGTTCAGGGTTTTCAGAAAGGTGGACTTGCCGCAGCCGGAGGGGCCTATCAGCGCCGTGATGCTCCTCTCCGGGATGTTTATGCTTATGTCAGTCAGCGCCTGATGGCTTCCGTACCACAGGCTCAGGTCCTTCACGCTTATTATGCTGCTCATTTTTGAAGAGCCTCCGTCTCAAAATTTCCTCAAAGGCCAGCCCGTACCAGTGGCTGGGCTGCCGCCGGGCGGTCTCCTGCACGCACTCGTCGCAGAACTCCGCCGCGTTGTAAAACGCCTCCGCCATGCCCATGCCGGAAAGCGCCCCGCCGCACAAGGCCGAGGTGAACACATCCCCCGTGCCGTGCAGCTCAATGTCCAGATACGGCCTGAAAAACTCCGCCCTCTCGCCGTCAAGCCGGGCGGAATAGCCCACGCCGCCGCCGCGCCGCACGCCCGTGACAATCGCGTTTTTCGCGTCCAGCCGTGCAAGCAGCGCCTCCGCGGGGCTGTCCATATTTAACCCCGTCAGCAGCGCGGCCTCCGTGCGGTTGGGGGTGATCACATCCGCAAGGCGGCACAGCGCACGCATGTGCGCCACAAAATCATCCGAAAAGCAGCCGTACAGCGCCCCGTCGTCGCCCAGCACGGGGTCAACGATGATAAGGCAGCCGTCTCCGCCGAAGTCGCGGATAAACTGCGCGGATATCTCCATCTGCTCTATCGAGCTGAAAAAACCGGTGTATATGCAGTCGAATTTTACATTCAGGCGCTTCCAGTGCGCGATGAATTCCCGCATTTCCTGCGTCATGTCGCGCATCACATATTCGCCGAAGCCGCCCGTGTGCGTGGAAAGCACCGCCGTCGGCAGGGCGACGGCCTCCGCGCCGAAGGCCGAGATTATAGGCAGCGCCACGCTCAGCGAGCACTTGCCTATACAGGACAGGTCGTTTATCAGCGCCGCGCGCTTCATTCCCGTCCCGTTTATGTCAGTCATAAGCTGTTCTTCCTCTTGAAGTATTTCTCAACAAACAGCGTGGCAAGATTTATCAGCAGCGCAAGCAGCATCAGTATCGCCGCGATGGCAAAGGCGACGTCAAATTCGCCCTGCTCCTTGGCGTATACGTACAGCGCCACCGTCAGCGTCGCCCCGGCGCTTGACAGCCCCTCAAACAGGCCGTTGAGCGCGTGCGCGAAGCCCGCTGTGAAAAGCAGCGCCGCCGATTCGCCCAGAATGCGGCCCACCGCGAGTATGCAGCCCGTCACGACGCCGTCTATGCAGCCGGGGAGGACGACAGTGCGTATAACGCGCCATTTCCCGGCACCCAGCCCGAACGCGCCCTCTCTGTAGCTCTGCGGCACGGTTTTCAGACTCTCCTGCGTCGTGCGCATGATTGTTGGCAGATTCATTATAACAAGCGTCAATGCGCCTGCCAAGAGGGAAGTTTGCATTCCGAGGAACTGGCAGAAAAACAGCATACCCACAAGGCCGTATATTATAGAAGGAATGCCGGACAGCGTCTCTGCGGCGTATTCTATCGCGGCCACGAGACGGCGGCTGCGGGCGTACTCCGTCAGGTATATCGCCGCGCCCACGCCCAGAGGAAGAACTATCACCAGCGAGGCCAGCACGATATACAGCGTGTTCAGTATGTCCGGCAGGATGCCTATGCTTCCGGAGAGGTAGCTGGGCTTTGTGGACAGCAGCGTCCATGTCACGTGCGGCAGACCCTTTATCAGCACATAGGCTATCAGAAATATCACCAGCGCCGCGCTCAGCGCCGCCGCGACGCCCATCAGCACGCGCATGAGGATAATGTACGCCTTCCGCCTTGAAGAAATGGATTTATCCATGCGTCAGCCCTCCTTGCTGCGCTTGAGAAAGAAATTCAGCAGCGCGTTTATCAGCATTATAAAAAGGAACAGCACCAGTGCGATGGAGAACAGCGCCTGCCGCTGCATGCCGCTGGAGTAGCTCATCTCGCTCGCCACGGCGGTCGTGAGGAAGCGCACGCTTTCAAACAGCTTCGGCATGTTCGGCACGTTGCCGGACACCATCATCACGGCCATGGCCTCGCCTATGGCGCGCCCCACGCCCAGCACGACGGCCGCGGCAATGCCGCTTTTCGCCGCCGGAACGGACACGCGGAAATACGTCTCCACCGGCGTCGCCCCAAGGGCGAGAGAGGCGTCCTCATACTCCCGCGGCACGGCCTCCAGCGCCGTCATCGATACCTTCACTATACTCGGCAGTATCATCACCGCCAGCACGATCATCGCCGCCAGCAGGCTTGCCCCGTCGGGCACGGAGAACACCTTACGTATGCCCGGCACGAGTATCAGCATACCCACAAGGCCGTATACAACGGACGGAATGCCCGCCAGCAGGCTTATCGCCGCGCTCAGCACGGTCTTTATCTGCCGCGGGGCGAGCTTCGCAAGGTACACCGCCGTCAGAAAGCCGACCGGCACGCCGATGAGCATCGCGCCCGCCGTGCCGTAAACGCTTGTCAGGATGAACGGCAGAATGCCGTACTGCGGCTGTGCCGCCGTGGACGCCCACACGCGGCCGAACAGAAAGCGCCCCAGCCCTATCTCCCTTATCGCGGGAATGCCGGAGATAACGAGGTATACCGTTATCAGCAGCACGCAGCCCACCGTCATAAGGCCGAGTACGAGGAATATGCCGTGTATTATGCTTTCAAAAAGCCGGGCTTTGTTTTTCATCAGCTTCACCTTTTCCGCACGCAAGGGTAAGGCGATGCTGCACCGCCTTACCCTGCGTTATATTTTGTCCGGTCATCCGTTCACCGCGACCGCACCGGCTGCCGCGATTATCGGGGCGGCCTCCGCGGAGGTGGCGTAGTCGAAGAAAGCCTGCGCGGCGGGGGAGAGCTCCGTGCCGTCCTTCGTCACAAGCACGAAGGGGCGCTGCACGACGTAGCTGCCGTTCTTCACGCTGTCCTCGGTCGCCTGCACGCCGCCCACGGTCAGCGCCTTCACGCTGTCCTTAAGCGCCGCCAGAGAGGCGTAGCCGATGGCATCGGGGTTGGTCGCCACGGTGGTGATCACGTCGCCTGTGCTCGTCAGCTCCTGACGGTACTGGCACGCATCCTTCGTCCCAGTGATGGACTCGAAGCCGTCTCTCGTGCCGCTTCCGGCCTCGCGGCCGATGAGCACTATCTCCGCGTCATTGCCGCCGACGTCCTTCCAGTTGGTGATCTCGCCGGTGTATATCTTGGCGATGGTGTCAAGGTCGAGGTCGTTCACGGGGTTTGCGGGGTTGACGATGATCGCAATGCCGTCGAGAGCCAGCACGGTCTCCTTCAGGCCGCCGGCCTTTTCCTCATCCTTCAGCGCGCGGCTGGAAAGGCCGATGTCGCAGCGGCCTTCGCTCACTGCCGTGATGCCGGAGCCTGAGCCGGTGGGGTTGTAGGTGAAGGTCACGTCCTTGTTTGCTTCCATGAAGAATTCGCCCAGCGCGCCGATGACCTTCTCCATCGAGGTCGAGCCGTCCGTGGCCACGGTGCCGCTCAGCGCCGCATCCGCTGCGGGGGCTTCTGCCGCCGGTGTTGCCGCCGTGTCCGCCGCCGGGGCGGAGGCCGCGCCGCAGCCTGCGAACAGCGCCAGCGCCAGCGCCATTACTGCGGAAAGTATCACGCATATTGTCTTTTTCATACTATTCTCCTTTTTCATATCCATTGCGTTTCATGTTTACAAGTTTACAAGTCAAGTCAACCGAGGGTGTTTTCCCTGACTACGCTTATAATGATACGCACGCATTGTAAAATGAAAAAGAAAGCCAATGTAAAATACACGTAAAAAAACTTGGTCATTTTGCCGGGGAACGGGGGCCTCACCGGTGCATGGCTCAAAAGTTCCGGAATCCGCGCAAATCCCTACATTCTTTAACAGGTAAAATCGCTATTTCGTTGCGGTAAAAATCACGAGGTTCGGCAAAATGCAAATTTACACAATAATGCCGGAATATCGAAATAAAATTGTGCAAAATTTACCCCATATTGCTATTGACAAATAAAATCCGCGGTGCTATTATCACAGCATACTTGGAAAGGAGATACGAAGTAAAGCTATGAAGCTCATCCGCAGTATTGCAAATTGGTTTTATTATTACTATTACTTTTACTTTACCGAAGTAATAGCGATTTGTGATGCACACAAACGGATTTTTGCTTAAGCGGTGCTTTGGATCTCATTCCGGGCATACAAACTGTGCTGAAAGCTCGCCGTGTGGACCACAAGTCCATACGGCTTTTTGTTTTGCGCTCGTATGGGCCTGATGTGTTCCAGCCTGCCGCTTCCGCCGGTTTGAAAAAGTTCTTTCGGAAATTTAATGGAGGAAACAGAAATGAAAAACAAACGCTCTCTTGCCACCGTTGTCACCACAATAGTTCTTGTGATCGCAATGTGTCTCTCCCTCGCCGCCTGCGGCTCTTCCGCCGCGCCCGCGGCGACTGCCGCCCCGGCTGAAGCCGCGGACAGCTCCGCTGCTGCAACCGATACTTCCGCAACTGACGCTTCCGACAAGGTATTCAACATCGGCGTGTGCCAGCTCGTCCAGCATGAGGCGCTCGACGCCGCCACGCAGGGCTTCATCGACACGCTGACGGAAAAGCTCGGCGCGGACAAGGTGAATTTTGACGTTCAGGTCGCCGCCGGTGACAGCGCCACGTGCAGCACCATCGTCAACTCCTTCGTCTCCAAGAAGTATGACCTCATCCTTGCCAACGCAACTGCCGCGCTCCAAGCGGCGTACAACGCCACCTCTGATATCCCCGTCCTCGGCACCTCCATCACGGAGTACGGCGTGGCTCTCGGCATTGACGACTTCTCCGGCACCGTCGGCGGCAACGTCTCCGGCACGTCCGACCTCGCCCCGCTTACCGAGCAGGCGGATATGATCCTTGATCTCTTCCCCGATGCAAAGACCGTCGGCCTGCTCTACTGCTCTGCTGAACCCAACTCCGAGTACCAGGTCAAGGTCGTTGAGGAATACCTCACCGAAAAGGGCATCGACTGCACCCGCTTCTCCTTTGCCGACTCCAATGACGTTGCGTCCGTGACCACCAAGGCCGCCGCCGACAGCGACGTTATCTACATCCCCACCGATAACACCGCCGCCTCCTGCACCGAGACCATCGGTAACATCGTCCTTGCCGCAAAGACACCTGTCATCGCCGGTGAGGCCGGCCTCTGCCGCGGCTGCGGCGTTGCAACGCTCTCCATCAGCTACTACGACCTCGGCTGCAAGACCGGCGAGATGGCCGCGCAGATCCTTCTCGGCGAGGCGGACGTTTCCGAAATGCCCATCGCCTATGCCGACGCCTCCAAGCAGTACAACCCCGCCGTGTGTGAGGAGCTTGGCGTGACCGTTCCGGAAGGCTACGAGGCGCTCAGCTGATACCCCTCTCCGAAAAGAGAAATAAAAAAGGTCAGGTGTGAATAAATGCTTATTGATTTGCTCGGCGCGCTGCCCGGCGCTGTTGCCCAGGGACTGATATGGGGCGTTATGGCCGTCGGCGTATACATTACATATAAGATACTGGACATTGCGGATCTCACCGTGGACGGCAGCATCTGCACCGGCGCGGCCGTGTGCACCATGATGATGCTCGCGGGGCAGAACCCGTGGGCCGCAATGCTGTGCGCGGTGCTGGCCGGAGTCGCCGCCGGTGCGGTCACAGGCTTGCTTCACATCAAATTGGGTATTCCCGCCATTCTCGCGGGAATACTCACGCAGATGATCCTCTGGTCCGCCAACCTCAAGATCCTCGGCAAGGCGAATCAGGCGTTGTCTGCGCGCTCCAATCCCGTCATCCTCTCGCAGATGAACATCCCCTCCGCGCTCATCGTGCTTGCGATGGTCGCCGCCGTGCTCATCGCGCTGCTCTACGTGTTCTTCGGCACGGAGATCGGCTGCGGCATCCGCGCCACCGGCTGCAACAGCGTCATGAGCCGCGCGCAGGGCATCAATACCGACACCGCAAAGCTCATCGGCCTTGCCATTTCCAACGGCATCGTGGCGCTCTCCGGCGCGCTGCTGTGCCAGTATCAGGGCTACACCGATATCAACATGGGCCGCGGCGCGGTCGTGATAGGGCTTGCCGCTGTCGTCATCGGCGAGGCCATAGTCAGCCGCCTTTCCCAGAACTTCGCTGTGCGCCTCGCGGGCGTTGTCGTCGGCGCGGTCGTGTATTACCTCGTGTACCAGACCATTATTTTCGTCGGCTTCGACACAGATATGCTCAAGATGTTCTCCGCGATAGTCGTCGCGGCCTTCCTCGGCATACCGTACCTCAAGAAAAAGCACAGCGTCTCCAGAGGAGGTAAGAATCATGCTTGAAATGCGCCATGTAACAAAGGTTTTCAACCGCGGCTCCGTGGATGAAAAGGTCGCGCTGAACGACCTGTCGCTCACGCTGAACGACGGGGATTTCGTCACCGTCATCGGCGGCAACGGCGCGGGCAAAAGCACCATGCAGAACGCCATCTGCGGCACGTGGCAGCCCGATTCCGGACAGATCATCCTTGACGGTATCGACGTCACCGCCCTGCCGGAGCATAAGCGCGCAAAGTATCTCGGCCGTGTGTATCAGGACCCCATGACCGGCACCGCCGCCGGGATGCAGATAGAGGAAAACCTCGCCCTGGCGGCGCGCCGCGGCAAGCGCCGCACGCTGCGCCCCATGATAACCAAGACCGAGCGCGAGGATTATAAAAATCTGCTGGCGGAGCTTGGGCTGGGGCTTGAATCCCGCCTTTCCGCCAAGGTCGGCACGCTCTCCGGCGGCCAGCGTCAGGCGCTCACGCTGCTTATGGCGACGCTGCAAAGCCCGAAGCTCCTCCTTCTGGACGAGCATACCGCCGCCCTCGACCCCAAGACCGCCGCGCGCGTCATGGAGCTGACTGAGAAGATCGTCACCGAGACGAAGCTCACCACGCTTATGATAACCCACAATATGCGTGACGCCATTCATTACGGCAACCGCCTCATCATGCTGCATGAGGGGCGCGTCATCCTCGACATCTCCGGCGAGGAGAAGGAAAAGCTGACCGTGGCGGAGCTGCTTGAAATGTTCTCCAAGGCCAGCGGCAACGAGTTTGCCGACGACCGCGCGATCCTCGCCTGACGGGGGAATAAAACGAAATATGCATTGCCAAAGCCGCGGGCATCTGCCCGCGGCTTTGAAGTTATAAGAAATCTGGTATTATATTTTTGCTCCGAATTGATACTTGAATATATCCAGCCGCGGCGCTACACTACAGAAAACAAACGGAGGTGCAGCATGAAACACGAAAAACTCATCAAGCTTGTCCTCGCGGCGCTCTTCGCCGCGCTTACCTGCGTCGCAACGATGCTCATACACATTCCCATGCCCGCCACGAACGGCTATATAAACCTTGGCGACGGTATGGTGCTGCTCGGCGCGTTCCTGCTCGGCCCGGTCTACGGCATGGCCGCAGGCGGCCTCGGCTCCATGATGGCCGACGTGCTTCTCGGCTATGCGGCGTATGCGCCCGGCACGCTCGTCATAAAGGGGCTCACGGCGCTGTGCGCGGCGCTGGTGCTGCGCGCGATGCACGGCAAGATGACCGGCCTTGCCGCGGGCGCGGTCCTCGGCGAGATAGTCATGGTGCTTGGCTACTTCGCGTATGAGGGGCTTGCCCTCGGCTACGGCGCGGCCGCCGCGGCCAGCATCCCCGGCAACGCCATTCAGGGCGCGGCGGGTGTTGTTGTCGGCATCCTTGCCTATAAGGCGCTTAGCGCTGTGCCCGCAGTACGCAGAATGGTCTGAGGAGGGTGAGCATAATGTACGAAGAAATAACAAAGCAGGCGCATGACGCCGTTGTTGAGCTTATAGACGTCGCCGCCCTTAAGGCGGGCGACCTTCTTGTGGTGGGCTGCTCCTCCAGCGAGGTGGTGGGGGAGCGCATCGGCAAAGGCTCCAGCATGGAGGCGGCGCAGGCCGTCTTTGCCGGAATATACCCCGTGCTGAAGGAGCGCGGCATATACCTCGCCGCGCAGTGCTGTGAGCACCTCAACCGTGCGCTCATACTTGAGACCGCGGCTGCGGAGAAGTTTGGCTATGAGATAGTCAACGTCCGGCCGTGGGCGCACGCGGGCGGCTCCTTCGCCACCACAGTGTGGGAAAACCTTGACGCCCCAGCCGCGGTGGAGCATATCCGCGCAAGGGCCGGCATGGACATCGGCGACACGCTCATCGGTATGCATCTGAAGGAAGTTGCTGTGCCCGTGCGCCTCGGCGTGAAGAAGATAGGCATGGCCTCGCTCGTCTGCGCGCGCACGCGCCCCCGCTTCATCGGCGGCGAACGCGCACGCTATCAGGAAGAGCTTAAATAAGGCCGAAAAATAGCGCAAAAATCCCTGTGGCTTATGACCACAGGGATTTTTGCGAGACTGTCAAAGAATCCATGCTGCAAGGTAAAGAGACAGAGCAGCAGGGGAGCTTGAGGGGGCGAGGCCCGCCTCAAATTGGATAAACCGCCGCAGAAAGGCTTGATACATCAAGGCTTTCGGGCGAAGCGGCATTTTGAACGCTTTCAAAATGCCCGGCGGATAAGCGCGGTCAAAAAAGTCAAAGACTTTTTTGACAAGCTGACAAAAATCCCTGTGGCGTATATGAACCACAGGGATTTTTGCTGTTCGCTCACAGCGCGTTGTACCACTCGTCGGAAACCGGCTCGCACCATTCGTTGCTGCAATCGCTTCCGGGAACCTCCACCGCGATGTGGCTGAACCAGCTGCCGGCCTTTGCGCCGTGCCAGTGCTTCACATTCGCCGGTATGGTCACCACCATTCCCGGCGTCAGGGAGATGGCCTCCTTGCCCTCCTCCTGATACCAGCCCTCGCCGTCAACGCAGATGAGTATCTGCCCGCCGCCGGAGGACGCGTGATGGATGTGCCAGTTGTTGCGGCAGCCCGGCTCGAAGGTCACGTTCGCAAGGAACACAGTCTCTCCCGGCACGGTCAGCGGCTTGAGATAGCTGCTGCCGGTAAAATACTTCGCGTATGCCGTGTTCGGCTCACCAAGGCCGAAGATGCCGCCGTGCGCCTCCGCGTCTCCGTCGGCGTAGACCTCCTTCGCCATGCGGAAAGCCGCCCACGCGTTCGGCCACCCGGCGTAGAAGGCGAGGTGGGTGAGTATCTCCGCCATTTCGTTCTTTGTTATTCCGTTGGCCTTCGCCGTCGTCAGATGGTACTTCAGCGAGGAATCGGTTATGCCCTTGCTTATGAGCGCCGTCAGCGTCACGACGGAGCGCATTTTCAGCGAAAGCATACCCTCGCGTGACCAGACCTCTCCGAAGAGAACGTCGTCGTTCAGCTCCGCAAATTTCGGGGCGAAGTCGTTCAGTGCGTCCCTGCCTGCCGTCTGCTTTACCATGTTGTTTTTACCTCCTGTCAGCCAAGAAATTTTATAAAGAACTCTTCCATTTTGTCAAACGGTATTATATCCGTCCTGTCGTACAGATCCGTGTGCACCGCGCCGGGGATGATGTAAAGCTCCTTGTTGCCGCCTGTGAACTTCGCAAAAGCGTCGCGGCTGAAATAGCACGAATGCGCCTTTTCCCCGTGTATCATCAGCACAGCGGAGCGTATCTCGCTGCTGTAGGCGAGTATGCGCGCGTTCATGAACGACAGCGAGGACGTGACGTTCCACCCCTCGTTTGAGTTGAGCGAGCGCTTGTGGTACCCGCGCGCGGTCTTGTAATAGTCGTGATAATCCTTCACGAAGAAGGGCGCGTCCTCCGGCACGGAATCGACCACGCCGCCCGCGCGCTTATAGCTGCCCGCGCGGAAGTCCTCCGTGCGCTGGGCGTTGAGGGCGCAGCGCGCCTCAAAACGCGCCTGTTCATTGTCGGCCGCGTCAAAATACCCGTTCGCCGTCACGCGCGTCATGTCGTACATCGTCGATGTCACTGTTGCCTTGATGCGCGTGTCTATCGCCGCCGCGTTCAGCGCCATGCCGCCCCAGCCGCATATGCCGATTATGCCGATGCGCTGCGGGTCAACATTCTCCTGTACGGACAGAAAGTCCACCGCCGCCTGAAAGTCCTCCGTGTTTATGTCCGGCGACGCTACATATCTCGGCTGACCGCCGCTCTCGCCGGTGAAGGACGGGTCGAAGGCCAGCGTCAGAAAGCCGCGCTCCGCCATCGTCTGCGCGTACAGGCCGGAGGCCTGTTCCTTCACCGCGCCGAACGGGCCGCTCACCGCGATAGCGGAAAGCCTGCCGGTGTACTCCGACGGCTCGCACATATCCGCCGCCAGCGTGATGCCGAAGCGGTTGCGGAAGGTCACCTTGCGGTGCTTCACGTTGCCGCTCTCGGGAAAGGTCTTGTCCCATTCTTCGGTCAAAATAAGCTTCTCGTCCATAATATCTCCTCCATGCGCCTGTTGACAGCGCTTTATTACTGTGATACTATGACTGTAGCACATAAAGCTGACTTTAGGTCAAGATGCAAAATAAAAAATTTTTGTTAACAGGAGCACGCCCATGTATTATACGATAGGCCAGGTCGCCGAGATGTTCAATATGCCCATTTCCACGCTGCGCTATTATGATAAGGAGGGGCTTTTTCCAAATCTGGCGCGTACCTCCGGCATCCGCCGCTTTGGGGAGCGCGAGCTTGAAGCCCTGCGCGTCATCGAATGCCTCAAGCGCTCCGGCCTT
Source organism: uncultured Eubacteriales bacterium (assembly GCA_900549865.1). Taxonomy (GTDB): domain Bacteria; phylum Bacillota; class Clostridia; order Oscillospirales; family Oscillospiraceae; genus Limivicinus. Next base: position 9,121 of record URPU01000014.1, on the reverse strand, counting down.
GAGATAAAGGATATCAAGCAGTTCATGCAGTGGTGCGGCGAGGGCAGCAGCACCTATCCCCAGCGGCGCGAGCTGTTCCTGCGCCAGAAGCAGACGGTCGAGGCCGAGATCGCCCGCATGGAAAAGACGCTGGACATGCTCAATTTCAAATGCTGGTATTATGAGCAGGCGATGAAGGACGGCAATGAGGACGCGCTGCATGAAATGATCCCGAATAAGCTTCCCGGCGATATACAGGCGCTTTATGACCGCGCCCACGCCTGACGCCGCGCGCCGTCACAGCTTGCAGTGATAGCGCGGCTTGCCGCGGCTCTTCCTGCCGTACTCGATGGCCTCCGCCGGGCAATAGCATATGCACGCCATGCAGTGCGTGCAGTTTCCCTGCCATACAGGCCGGCCGGAGACGAGCCTGATGTCGTTCAGCGGGCACAGCCTTTCGCATTTCCCGCAGCCGATGCACCCATCCCCAACGGTGAATGCGCGGTCATTCACGAACAGCGGGTAGAACGCCGCGTTCACCGGGCCGCTCATCAGCCGGTCGTATAAATTGCGCCGCGGCGCAGGGAAGGGGAGACCCTCCGTGATCAGTCCCGCCGCGCGGTCTATCAGCGGCCCGGCCTTTTCCGTGATGCGCTTCGCCTCCGTGTCATCGGGCGCGTCGAACATCGCAATGTAGTTTTCCGGCATGACTATCTGCGCCGTTCCCATGTATGTGAAGCCCTTGGCCGCGCACAGCGCGCGGTTGTATTTTGCCGCGTCGCCTATCTCGCTGCCGCAGTCCATCACGAACCACACCCTATCCGCCCCGGAAAACTCCACGGCGCTTATCCAATCCCTAACGATGCGCGGTATGCGCCACGCGTATGTCGGCGTGACAAATACAAGTCTCTCCCGGCAGGATACGGCGGACGTGTCGCCGGTTTTTATCCTGTCGTTGATGCATAGAAGCTCGTCGCCCGTGTGTGCGGCGAGCTTTTCCGCGATATAGCGGCTGTTGCCCGTGCCGGTAAAATAGAGTATCATGCGCGGAACCTCCTCTTGACAAGTAAATGGTGAAAATTACAGTATATGATGGGCTGCGCTTTAGGAGTACGCATATCTGGCACATATCCTTGCACCCTTATTATCCTCTCAGCTTTTTCAGCGCCGTTTTGTCCGCGCTGCTTATCGCTGGCAGCATATTTCTCTGACCAGCGCGCACCAGTCCTCCAGATGCACTCCGAGAAGCTCATCGTGCCGCATATCCAGTTCGTGAATGACGGGGTTTTTGAAGTATTTGTTGTATCTCTCCAGATATTTTTCGCCCATCTTCTTCGCGTAGAATACATGTATTTCCGTCTCCCCGTTGTCTATATGCTCGGGAAGCGGGGTGATAAGATCAGAACGGAACTGGTTTTTAAGGCTCTCCTTCGTGATAAAGCTCATATCGTATTTATCCCTGCCGGTCATTGCCACAAAGGCGCGGTTATATGGGTCGGGGTCGTCCATCTGCTTTTTGAAGCGCTTCTGCATCAGCCGGGAGCTGTATCTCCCTGTGTGTATGAAGCTGTATGTTGCCTTTACCATTATCCCGGTCAGTATGTCTGCCTTGAGCTTCCCGGCCTGATCCATGTCGGAGCTTCCTATGATACCGTATTGAATGTGGACTCTGTGCCTTGCCGTAAGGTGTGCCACGAACGTTCCGCCCAGAGAGCAGCCGTAGGCGGCGCAGATCCTGCCGCCGTAGTTGTCGATTATGTATTGCTCTATTTTCTCAAGCTCGTCCTCAACGCTGGCGTAGCTCTCCGTGTCCTCCTCGTCAAAACCGGTGTACGCGACGGCCGCGACGAGAAATGTCTTTTTAAGCTCGTCTATGACGCCACCGAAGTTGCCCTTCCAGTAGCACATCGTTCCCGGAAACAGCATTATCACGGGCTTCCCTTTATCCCCGGATTCATGCACGGTCATTTTTTGCTCCACCTGTTCGCTATGTTGTCATATAAATTAAGTATAGCACACCGGGCGGATAATAAAAAGCACGTTCTGCAAAATAAGGGGGCGGAGACGCACGCCTCATTTCACCACGTCAGCGACATTTCCGCAAGCTCATGTGCGCCATATAAAAACCGCAGCCCCATCGCCGGTTCACCGGCGATGGGGCTGCATTCAAATGCTCATCATATTACAGGTGCTGGTCGCGCTCGATCTTGTCATAAAACTTGTTGAGGACCGTCTGCATGACGGAGGTGAGCTTCATGTCAAGATTGAAGAAGTACACGATGAAGGTGACGGCGAAGAAGCCAAGACCTATCGCGCCGAGCTTTGCCAGCAGCTTGCCGAGTTTTTTCCGGAACATCTTATTTCCTCCTTACCAGGACTTGTCATCCTTGAGATTTTCAAGACTCGGGTCAACAGGCTCCTCCTGCATGACGGTGCGCATGTAGTTGTTCACCTGATCGCGCACGCCCTGACGGGAGATCACGCGCGGGTCGAACAGGTCGTGCGAGACCCAAACAAGGTGGATGCCGTACTCGCGTGCGCGCTCCTCGAACATGCCGTGCATACCGTCCAGCGCCTTGCAGCTCATGTGCTCCCAGAGGATGACCATGTCTGCGTTGAGCTCCCTGCAGTACTCCCACAGCTCGTCCAGCAGCACCTTGTACCCGCCGTGAGTGCGGTTGCGCATTATCATGTTCTCGGTCAGCCACGCCATGTCGTAGTATGCCTGCTCGCGGTTTTCCGGGGTGTCCTCGGTGACAAGCTCCTTCGTGGAGACCATGGACAGCATGTCCGTCAGCGGCACTATGCCCCAGCAGTTGAGCAGCCACACGAGGAAGTCCATGTAGAAGTGCGACTGCACGCCCCAGATTATAGCACGATGGCGGTACTCGTTCGCGGCCATCTTCTTTTTCCTGTATGCGCGCTCCGCCAGCTTCGTTATCTTGCGGTCCACATCCTCGAAGGCCTTGACCTTGCCGCAGATGGCCATATAGTTCGTCTCGGTGTACAGCGCGAGGTTGGAGCCGAACACCTGCGGATAGTCCGTCTTGTTCATTTCAAGCCACTCGAGGCGGCACTTCGTCGCGTAATTGACGCGTTTGGCGCACTCGAAGTATGCGTTCCAATCCCACTTCTCGCCGGTGTGCTCTTCAATGAAGGCAATCGCGTTCTTTATCTCCTGCGCGGCGTAGTCCTGTACGTCATCCTCGCGGTGACGCAGCGGCGCGGCAAGCTGGAACACGGGGATGCCGTCCTCAAGCTCAAGGCGCTTGGAAATGACGCCGTTGCCCAGAAGAGAGCCGTCGCAGGTGGTGTTGCACTGGACGGCGCAGGCGCCCAGCACGGGCGCATCGTCGTCGATGGACACGCCGGCCTCGGCCTCGGGCATGGGGCAGACGTCGCCCGCAAGGCCGTATTCCTGCGCGACGTCAATGTAATGCTCCGCCGCGTGCTGATTGAGAAGCACCGAAACATAGGTGGACGGCGTCTCGCGGCTGAGGCCCTTCAGCGTCGGGAAGCCCATCATCACGGCCGTCATCTCGTTTTCATCGACGAGCACGACCTTGTCGGAAAACGCCTTGTCATTGCCGATGCGCCTGTCGCCGCGGAAGAGGCTGTCAAGCAGCTTCGCCACGTCCTCGATTATCAGATCCTGTTCCAGATGGCAGATGCGCAGATGCTCTCCGCGCAGACCCTGCGTGTGGCGGTCCACCATCATCGGCACGGCGAGATAGTTCGCCATCCAGCGGTAGCGGAACATGGCCTTGATGTTCCTCGGCTTTGAAACCATCTTCGCCATGGTTATCCAGTTGTGCAGCCACCGTGAGTAATCATAGAGCGTGTCCACCACGCCGCGCCATTCGCGGCGGTTCCTGACCTTGCCCTCGGTGTAGAATCTGCCGAAATTCTCGCAGCCTATCCTTTTGTTGCTCATCATTTGTCCCCTCCCTGGATTTTCTTGATCTCAATGCTCTCGACAAAGGCCTGCACGCGTGTGCGCATCTGGCCGGAGGACGAGATGTTGTACGGGCGGTCCACAGACAGCACGGGATAGCCGTAATCGTCGTGCAGGATGTGCGAACCCATCATGCGCTCGTAAGCCCACGGGTCGCAGAACTTTATCTGCTGATAGATGATGCCGTCCGCGCCGTATTCCTTCGCAAGCGCGTTGACGTATTCGCGCCGGCCGTTCATCTTGGCGGTGTTCATATAGCGGGGGCACTGGCCGCGGTACATATACTGGCGGCATATCTGTGTCAGCGCGTCCTCATCGTCGTTCAGCTCTATCGGGTCTCTTCCAGGGAAGGAGCCATAGCAGAACCTGTCCGCGCAGACGTATGCGCCGGTGTCCTCAATGAGCTTTATGAAGCCGCAGTCGTCCACCTCTGAGCCGACTACCAGCACACGCGCGCGGTAGGGCTTCTCGTCCGGCTCGCGGGTCTTAAGCTCCTCAAGCGTCTCCTCAAGCTTGTCGATTATCAGGTATTTGGGCGCGGCATAGGTCGCCAGCGTTATAACGTGGAACTCATAGCCCGTTATGCACGGCTTGTCGCCCTTGCGGAATTCGCCGATGGCGCGGATAAGCTCGCAGACGCGGTTGTGCTCCGCGACGGCCTGCCGTATCGCCTTGGCGGAGATGTCGATGCCGTAATGCTCATGCAGAGGCTTGAGTATGTGGTTTCTGCACTGGAGGGTGTAGAGGTTCAGGCCGTTGTCGTCGGCCTTCATGGGTATCTCCATATACTCGAAGAAGAACTTCTCCTTATCCTTGCCCAGGGCATTGAGAAGCTCCATGTTCTCCACGGCGCGGTTCATCATCGTGCAGCCGTCCGGCATTATCAGGCAGTCGGCAAAGTTGTAGCCGCCCTCGATCGTGCGCTCAAGCAGGGCGCGGCTGTACTCGCACAGAAAGCTTGTCATGTAATAGGTCGCCATTTCCATGGAACCCGTGCGCGGTGCGCGCAGGCGCGTGGAAAACGCGCCCGGCAGATTCAGCAGCGGCTCGGGGGTGTTCTCGCAGACGTAGGCCACGCAGACCTTCCCCTCGCTCTGCGCCTGTAGGATAAGCTCATTCTGCGCCTCCTGCAGGAGGTTTTCAAAATAGAGCAGATGCTTGAGATCTTTCATATTTCTTCTCCAATCGCCGGAAGCATCGGCCCCCGGCACTAGAATGCGGCCGCAAAAAAAGACCGTCATTATTTTAACACTCTCAGGAGTATTTATTATTTGCCGGAAAGCTGCTTCTTGATTATCTTTACCTGACGCTTCGCGGCGTAGGGGCCGATGGCCTTGAACTTGTCCTCCGCGGGTATCATCTTGCTGTTCTGCGGACGGTTGCGCTTGAGGTGTATCGCGTCGAACTCGCACTTCGTCGTGCAGATGCCGCAGCCGATGCACTTGTTCGGGTCAACGACGCTGCGCCCGCAGCTCAGGCAGCGGGAGGCCTCTGCCTTTATCTGCTCCTCGGTGAAGGTCACGCGCTCGTCGCACATGGTCAGGACCTTCTTCCCGTCAATGGCGGCCTCGGCGCGCGCGGGCTTTTTCAGCTTCTCCACGGGCAGCGTGATGTTCTCCTTGTCAAGCTCCTTGAACTCGCGCAGGTTGCGGTGGATGGTCAGCGTCTGTCCGGCGTTGACGTAGCGGTGGATGGACACCGCGCCCTCGCGGCCGCTGGCGATCGCGTCGATGGTGTACTTCGGGCCGGTCGCGCAGTCGCCGCCGGTGAACACATCCGCCTCCGCGGTCTGGAAGGTCACGCCGTCGTGCGCGATAAGGCGGCCGTCGGGCGTCTCTGCGGCGGTACCGGCGAGCACCGCGCCGTATTCGGACCTCTGGCTGATGGCGACCAGAACGTTGGCGCAGGGAACGGTGATGGTCTCGTTCTCGTCGTATACGGGGGCGAATCTGCCGCTTGCATCCCGCACGGACACGCAACGCATCAGCTCTATTCCCGTGACCTTGCCGTCCTCGCCGAGGATGGCCTTGGGCGCCCAGGAGTTGTTGATGACGACGCCGTCTGCGATGCCTGCGTTCTTCTCGTCGGGAACGGTGGGCATTTCCTCGTCCTTTTCAAGGCAGTACATGCTGACGCTTCCGCCGGTCAGGCGCTTCGCGGCGCGCGCCACGTCGATGGCCGCGTTGCCGCCGCCGATGACGACCACGTCGCCGGTGAGCTTCTTCGTCGCCCCACTGTTGACGGCGCGCAGGAAGTCAAGCCCGCCCAGAACACCCTTGAGCTCCTCGCCGGGGATGTTCAGCCTTGCGGCCTTCTGCAGGCCGACCGCCACGTAGAAGGCCTTGAAGCCCTCCTCGCGGAGCTGCTGTATGGTCACGTCCTTGCCGACCTCTACGCCGCAGCGGAACTCGACGCCCATCTCGCGCAGCACGTCTATCTCGGACTTTACGATGTCCTTGCCGACGCGGAAGCTGGGAATGCCGTTGACGAGCATACCGCCGGGGGCGGCTTCCTTCTCGAATACGACCGGGCTGTAACCCTCGATAGCGAGGAAGTACGCGCAGGACATGCCCGCGGGGCCCGCGCCGATTATGGCGATCTTCTGGTCAAACTTCTCATGCGTGCAGGAGTTCATCGGCGGCACATAGCGGTGCTCGGCCTTCATGTCCTGCTCGGCGATGAACTTCTTTATCTCGTCTATGGCGAGCGGCTGATCCACGCTGCCGCGGGTGCACGCGTCCTCGCAGTACTTGCGGCAGATGCTTCCGCACACGGCGGGGAAGGGGTTGTCCTTCTTGATGAGCTTCAGCGCGTCGGCATAGCGCCCGTCTGCGGCCATCTTGATATAGCCCTGAATGGCGATGTGCGCCGGGCACGCGACCTTGCATGGCGCGGTGCCGGTGGGCCATGTCTGGATGGAGCCGTTCTCGTTCCTGTAGTTCTTGTTCCTGTGATCCTCGCCCCACTTCGTGTCGTCGGGCAGCTCATGGCGCGGGTACTGCACGGGGCCTTCCTTCGTGCACAGCTTCTGTCCAAGGCGGACGGCGCCCGCCGGGCAGGTCTCCACGCACTTGCCGCAGGCCACGCACTTTTCGGGGTCAGTCTCCGCGGTGTAGGCGGAGGCGGAGAGATTCGGCGTGTTGAAAAGCTGGGAGGTGCGCAGCGCGTTGCACACGCCGACGGCGCAGTTGCATATGCCGAATATCTTGTTCTCGCCGTCGATATTGGTTATCTGGTGGACGTAGCCCTTGTCCTCGGCCTTCTGGAGTATCTCCATGGCCTCTTCATAGGTGATGTCGCGGCCGTGGTTGGTCTCGCGGCAGTAGTCGGCGAAGTCGCCCACGCCGATGCACCATTCGCCCTCGACATCGCCGGAGCCTTCGCCCCTGATGCGCTGCTGCTTGCGGCAGGAGCATACGGACACGCCGATGTGCCCCTCGTATTTTTTCAGCCAGTGGCTGAGATGCTCTATCGGCAGGGATTTGCTCTCCGTGGGGATGGCCTTTTCCACGGGGATGACGTGCATTCCTATGCCTGCGCCTCCGGGGGGCACCATTTCCGTGATGCCGGCCAGCGGCAGATATGCCATGCGCTCAAAGAAGTCCGCCGTCTCGGGGTACATGTCGGACTGCTCCGGGTTTATCATCATGATCTCCGCGCTGCCGGGGACGAACATGTCCAGAACCCAGCGCTTCTCGTGCCCGGGGTTTTTCCCGTCGAGGTTTTCCCAGTGGAACTCCACAAGGCCGCTTTCGCTGACGGCCTGCATCGCCTTTTCAAGATAGGCCCTGTCAAACTGCGGGTTCTTCTTGGCCAGCTGCTCTATAGTCAGCGGCACGCGCTTTTTCATTGTAAGGCAGATGTCCAGTATGTCGTCGGCCATCTTCTGGTCGTACTTGTGCGCAGTGTATTTCAGCGCGGAGTTGATGCCCAGATATTCCGGAGCGTCAGGGGTGATCTTGTCCTTGCCGAGCAGCACTGTCGCCCGGTCAGTGATCTCTCTGCCGAGCTTTGCGATCTTTTCGTCTTTTGTCATGAGCTTTCCAAGCCTCCTGATAAAATAAAGCGGTGTATGTGTCTGATGTCATTTCCATTGATAAGCCTACTTTTTTTGTTGAAAATAGTCAATAAGTTAACATGCGTTTTAGTATAACTCACAAAAAAACTGCAAAATATTTGCGAACAATATTGTCCGAGAGTTGACATGCACGGACAAATAACGTAAAATGTCCATAAAATCAGAACATCGCCAAAGGGGTGCTTTTCGTGCAGGATTCGGCACACCGGCTCAAGGAGAGCATTGCAAAATGCGCCATAGGGCTGTTCAAGACCGAGGGCTATAATAATGTCAGCGTCAATGAGATATGCGCCGCGGCGCACGTTTCGCGTTCGGTTTTTTATACGGTGTTCAAGGGCAAGCGCAGCATCCTCGACTACGTTGTTGCAAAGCCGCAGCAGAACGACGAGGAAAGCTTCCGCAAATTCGCGGACGCGGAAAATGATTTTGAGCGCATCTGGCAGCTGTTCGACCGCTTCATCACCATCGCGCTCGACTTCGGCCCCCAGCTTACCAGCACGCTTTTCATCATGCAGTTCGATTCGCCCCAGGGCATACGCGACGCTGTCCACGCTCTGGACGATCTCTTCGCCACGCTCGCCAAGAACTGCGCCCGTTCCGGCATTATAGAGACCGAGGAGCCGCCGGAGCTGCTTTCGCATATCGCAACGGATCTGATAATCCATGAGCTGTACGTCTGGTGCAGCCAGAACGGCAACTTCTCCCTGCGTGAGCGCGCCCGGCAGTATTCCGAGGTGGCCTATCATGTCAAGCCGCAGTACCGCATGACCCCCGCCCAGCGCGCGGAGCTGTGAGGTGTCGGATGGAGAATATAGATTTCAGAAAAGATTTGCTCGTTGGGCTCTTTAAGGAGTACTGCGACAAATATGATGAGTTGAACGCAAAGTTTTCTGCCGTTCCAGTCGCAAAATATGAGTACTGTAACGGTGTGAAAGGTGGTGTCTGGAGAGGATATTACCATCCAAGCCCAATAGGTGACATTGTTACAGGCAATGCAAGCCGCGGCCGACGCGTAACGCATCCGAGGAAAGGCTGTCACTACCGATACAGGTACTTATTTGATGAGTACGGGAAGCTGTTTATTGCCGAAGATTACGATGACCAGCCCA